>CANFCX010000014.1 GCA_947445225.1 Rhodospirillales bacterium | reverse complement strand
GCGCGGCTCCCGATCCACCGACCCCCCCGGACGGCTGACCTGAGGGATGACGCCGAAACGCAAGAAGGCCCCCGCGGGGGCCTTCTTGCGTTCATCCCTGATGCATTTTTACTCCGGCGCGCCGATGCACTTTCTCTCCGGCGTTGACACCTACCTTTCGTTGCCTAAGGACATCGACCTAAAAGTGTTGTTTGAAGAATATCGGTGCCGCGTGGCCAATTTTCATGCTTGGTACGGTGAGGCGCTGGCTTCCGATAATTTGAGCGAACTGCGCGATTGCGAGCGATGCCTCCAAGAAAGCAAGAACTTCGGTGCACGTATGTTCTGGAAAGCGATGCTTGGCAACTGGCTGAACTGGAAGGAGCCACCAAATCCCTATGAACACCTCAGTCGCTACCTGACACTCGAGCAAACCGAAGAAGTCCTCCGGTTGCCTATGCAGTCGGAGGAACAGGTCGATAAGGTGATCGAATTCGTGGACAGTGGTCGCGCCTGCGACGCGGAACTACGCACGATGGTCAACCAGCTTTTTCGGCGCGCCTCGCCTCCCGCTCTGTCTCAGTGACATACCTGCTTCATTGGCTTCATTGGGGCTTGTATATGAGAACAAAATGTGTACAATCCGGTCCCAACGCAACCGCGTCCAAGCGGAAAAAGGTCGGAACAAATCATGTACATTGGCCTTACGTTGCATCACTTAAAACCCTGTGAAATAAGGAAAGGTGCATCATGTCGGTGACCGTGCTTCGCCCCCTCGATAGGGATACGATGGATAAAACCAAGGCTTTGGATGCCGCCCTCGGCCAAATCGAGCGCGCCTTTGGCAAAGGCTCGATCATGCGGCTGGGCCAACATGAAAGTGCGGTCGAGGCGGAGACGGTTTCCACCGGCTCGCTCGGACTGGACATCGCGCTCGGCATCGGCGGCTTGCCGCGCGGGCGTGTCGTCGAGATTTACGGCCCGGAAAGCTCGGGCAAGACCACCTTGGCGCTCCATGTCATCGCCGAAGCCCAAAAGACCGGCGGCACCTGCGCCTTCATCGACGCCGAACATGCGCTCGATCCAGGTTATGCCCGCAAGCTTGGGGTTAATGTCGAAGAACTTCTGATCTCCCAGCCCGATGCCGGCGAACAGGCGCTTGAAATCGCCGATACGCTGGTCCGCTCGGGCGCCATCGAGGTGCTGGTCATCGACAGTGTGGCGGCTCTGGTGCCGCGCGCGGAACTCGAAGGCGAAATGGGCGATTCCCATGTCGGGTTGCATGCCCGGCTCATGAGCCAGGCGTTGCGTAAACTCACCGGCTCCATCTCGCGCTCCCAATGTATGGTTATTTTCATCAACCAGATCCGCATGAAGATCGGCGTGATGTTCGGCAGCCCGGAAACCACGACCGGCGGCAACGCGCTTAAATTCTATGCGTCGGTGCGCCTGGATATCCGCCGCATCGGCGCAATCAAGGAACGCGAGCAGGTGGTCGGCAACCAGACCCGGGTCAAGGTGGTGAAGAACAAGATGGCGCCGCCGTTCAAGGTGGTCGAGTTCGACATCATGTATGGCGAGGGCATTTCTAAAGGCGGTGAACTCGTCGATCTTGGCGTCAAGGCCGGCGTCGTCGAGAAATCCGGTTCATGGTTTTCCTATGACGGCACACGCATCGGTCAGGGGCGCGAAAACGCGCGCGCCTATTTGAAGGAACATCCCGAAATCGCCAAAGCGGTGGAAGCGGCCATCCGCCAGAACGTGGGGCTTGTTTCCAACGCCTTGATGGCGGCACCCGACGCCGCCGCCGGCGACGGCGGCTGAACCAAATCGGGGCCGGTGCCAATCCTCCGGCCCTGGTCCTTTCGGCGCGCGGGGTCTTGAACGGTCGCCGTCCGAGGCCTTAAGCCGCGGGACAAATCGGGACCCCTTCCGCGTGCGCGGGTCCGATCCGCCTAGCCCCTTCTGGACACATCTCCGGCCCCAGGCTACATCAACACGGCGATGCCGGACCGGCCGCGCGGATGCGGGAGCCTTGAGGGCCCCAAGTTCCGGGCGCGCCTGCGGTTTTCCTCAAGGACGAAGCCATGCCCAGCGCCAACGATATTCGCGCCGCCTTTCTGTCTTATTTCGAGCGGCACGGCCACGCCGCCGTGCCCTCAAGCCCCCTGGTGCCGCGCAACGATCCGACCTTGCTGTTCACCAACGCCGGCATGGTGCAATTCAAGAACGTCTTCACCGGCGCGGAGACGCGACCCTACAAGCGGGCGGCGACGGCGCAGAAATGCGTGCGGGCCGGCGGCAAACACAACGATCTTGAAAATGTCGGCTATACCGCGCGACACCACACCTTTTTCGAGATGCTGGGCAATTTTTCCTTCGGTGACTATTTCAAGGACGTCGCCATCGAACTCGCCTGGAACCTGATCACCAAGGAATATGGGCTAAAGCGGGATCGGCTCCTGGTCACGGTCTACGCCGATGACGACCAGGCCTTCGATCTGTGGAAAAAGATCGCGGGCGTTCCCGAAAGCCGAATCATTCGGATCGCCACCTCCGACAATTTCTGGTCGATGGGTGATACCGGTCCGTGCGGACCGTGCTCCGAAATCTTCTACGATCACGGCGATCACATTCCCGGTGGACCGCCGGGCAGCCCGGAAGCCGATGGCGACCGTTTCATCGAGATTTGGAATCTCGTTTTCATGCAGTTCGAGCAAGTGGCGCCCGACAAACGGCTGTCGCTGCCCAAACCCTCGATTGACACGGGCATGGGTCTGGAACGCATCGCCGCGGTCATGCAGGGAAAACATGACAACTACGATACCGATCTCATGCGCGCGCTTATCGTAGCATCGGCCGATGCCTCGGGTGTGCCGGCCGACGGTTCTCAGGCGGTTTCTCATCGCGTCATCGCCGATCATCTGCGTGCCGCGAGTTTCCTGATCGCCGACGGCGTCCTGCCGTCCAACGAGGGCCGCGGTTATGTCCTGCGGCGTATCATGCGCCGGGCCATGCGCCACGCACATTTGTTGGGTTGCACCGATCCCTTGATGTGGAAGCTGGTGCCGGCGCTGGCCCATGAGATGGGCCAAGCCTATCCCGAATTGATTCGTGCCAACGCCCTCATCGCCGAGACTTTGAAGCTTGAAGAAACCCGCTTCAAGCAGACGCTCGATCGCGGGCTAAGGCTGTTGGACGAGGAAATGGCGAAGCTGCCGGCGGGCGGCGCGCTTCCCGGGGAAATCGCCTTTCGCCTTTACGACACCTACGGCTTTCCCCTGGATCTGACGCAGGATGTATTGCGCGGACTCGGGCGGCGGGTCGATCTCGATGGTTTCAACAGTGCGATGGAACGCCAGCGCAATGAAGCGCGGGCGGCTTGGGCGGGTTCGGGCGACGCGGCGACGGAGCAGATTTGGCTCACGCTGCGCGAGCGGCTCGGCGCCACGGAATTCCTGGGTTATGAGACCGAATCGGCGGAAGGCAAGATCGTGGCGCTGCTTTCCGGCGACAAGGAAATCGCGCAGGCGGAAGCCGGCGCCGACATCAGTGTCGTCGTCAATCAGACCCCCTTTTACGCCGAATCCGGTGGGCAGATGGGTGATACCGGCGCGATGTTCTCCGCGCAGGGCACGGAGATCGCGATCGCCGACACCGCCAAGTACGCGGGCGATCTCCACGTCCATGTCGGCAAGGTTACCCGCGGCTCGGTCAAACTGGGCGATGTCGTCGAATTGCGGGTCGATGGCGAACGCCGCGCCGGGCTTCGGGGCAATCATTCGGCGACACATCTACTCCACGAGGCGCTGCGGCGCCGCTTGGGTGAACATGTCACGCAAAAGGGTTCGCTCGTGGCGCGCGATCGCCTGCGCTTCGACATCAGCCATCCCAAGCCGCTGTCGCCCGACGACATCCGCAGCGTGGAAAGTGAGGTCAACCGCCGCATTCGCCAGAATGCCGAGACGCGGACACGCCTGATGACGCCGGATCTGGCGGTGAAAGAAGGCGCCTTGGCCCTGTTCGGCGAGAAATACGGCAACGAAGTCCGGGTCGTATCGATGGGCCGCGACGAAGGCCGGTTTTACTCGACCGAATTGTGCGGCGGCACTCACGTGCAGCGTACGGGCGACATCGGCTTGTTCAAGATCGTCGGCGAAAGCGCGGTCGGCGCCGGGGTTCGGCGCATCGAGGCGCTCACCGGCGCGTCGGCCGAGGCGCATGTCGCCGAGGAAGAGGGATTGCTGCGCGCGGCGGCGCTGGCGGCCAAGGCGAGCCCGGCGGAGCTGCCGCAGCGTGTTGTTGCCTTGATCGAGGAAAGGCGGCGGCTCGAACGTGAATTGGCCGAGGCGCGCCGCGCCATGGCCAGTGGCGGCGCGGCCGCCGCGCCCGCCCCTAAGGAGATCGGGGGCGTGCGCTTCGCCGCGCGTAAGCTCGAAGACGTGCCGGCCAAAGAGCTCAAGACAATGGCTGACGATTTGAAGAAACAAGTGGGTTCCGGCGTCGTCGCCATCGTGGCATCGGGCGAGGGCAAGGTCTCGCTGGTCGTGGCCGTCACCGAGGATTTGATCGGGCGATTTTCCGCCGTGGATTTGGTCAAGGCCGGGGCCGCGGCACTCGGCGGCAAGGGCGGCGGCGGCCGCCCCGATATGGCCCAGGCCGGCGGTTCGGACCCGTCCAAGGCCGATGCCGCGCTCGCCGCGATCGAAGGGGCGCTGGCCGCCGCGCCAAAGGCGGCCTAACGTTTGTGGGGCGGGCCTAACGGCCCGCCCGATTTCGCCTTAGGCCAAGACCTTTTTCAAATTCGCATCGACCTTGTCGAAATACTGGCGCGTCGTCAGCCATTTCTGCTTCGGCCCGACCAGCACGGCGAGGTCTTTGGTCATGTCGCCCGCTTCGACGGTGTCGATGCAGACCTTTTCCAGGGTGTCGGCGAAACGCTTGACCTCGGGCGTCCCGTCGAACTCGCCGCGATAGGCGAGGCCCCGCGTCCACGCGAAGATCGAGGCGATCGGGTTGGTCGAGGTTTCGCGTCCCTGCTGGTGCTCGCGGTAATGGCGCGTGACCGTGCCATGCGCGGCCTCGGCCTCCACGACCTTGCCGTCGGGCGTCAGCAACACCGACGTCATCAGGCCGAGCGATCCAAACCCCTGGGCCAGCGAATCCGATTGCACGTCGCCGTCGTAATTCTTGCAGGCCCAGACGAAACCGCCGCTGACCTTGAGCGCTGTCGCGACCATGTCGTCGATCAACCGATGTTCGTAGCTCAATTTCTTCGCCGCGAAGGGACCGGTGAATTCCATTTCGAACACCTCTTGGAAGATATCCTTGAAGCGTCCGTCATAGGCTTTGAGGATGGTGTTCTTGGTCGAGAGGTAAAGCGGCCAGCCGCGGTTCAGCGCGTAGTTGAAACAAGCGCGGGCGAAGCCGCGAATGGAGTCGTCCAAATTGTACATGCCAAGCGCGACGCCCGAACTGGGGAAATCGAACACATCGTATTGCACCGGTTTGCCGCCGCCGATGGGCGTGAACGTCATCGTCAGCTTGCCGGGGCCGGGCACGCGAAAATCGGTGGCGCGATATTGATCGCCGAAAGCGTGGCGGCCGATGACGATGGGCTGGGTCCAGGTCGTGATCAGGCGCGGCACGTTCTTGCAGATGATCGGTTCGCGAAACACGGTGCCGTCAAGGATATTGCGGATCGTGCCGTTCGGTGATTTCCACATCTTCTTTAGTTTGAATTCCGTGACGCGAGTCTCATCGGGCGTGATCGTCGCGCATTTCACGCCGACGCGGTATTTCCGGATCGCCTCGGCGGCTTCGACCGTGACCCGATCTTCGGTGGCGTCGCGGTTCTCGATGCCCAGGTCGAAATATTTCACGTCGATGTCGAGATAGGGGAGGATCAATCGATCCTTGATCATCTTCCAGATGATGCGCGTCATTTCGTCGCCATCGACATCGACGATGGGATTGGCGACCTTGATCTTCTTCATATCTGTACTCCCGTTGCGGAATCGAAGCGTCTCGGCGGCGGAGGCCGACCGGCTCACAGCCGTTCGGATGCCGGGGCGGCGGGTGGGACACGTGCGGATTCGATGGCGGGCAGGATATCCTCGACTCGATCGACCACCGAAAACATTTTTTGAGCTTCCATCGCGGTGTAGCCGTTTTGTATCTGGCTCGCGACCTGCGACAGCAGTGGTCGCCAATAGCCGTCGAAATCGGCGATGACGATGGGCTTGGCGTGGAGGCCGAGATATTTCCAGGTCAAGACCTCGAACATCTCATCCAACGTCCCCAGGCCGCCCGGCAGGATCACGAACGCGTCGGACATATCGAACATCTTGCGTTTCCGCGTGTGCATGCTGTCGACCACCAGCAATCGCGTGACTCCCGGGTGACCAACCTCGATGTCCTCCAGGAATTTCGGAATGACCCCGGTCACCTGCCCGCCGGCCGCCAGCGCGGCATCGGCCACGACCCCCATGAGACCGACGCGGCCGCCGCCAAAGACCAGGTGGATGCCCGAATGCGCGAGCAGCGCACCAAATCGAGCCGCCGCCGCGCGATGCGCCGGTGGCCCAGAATTTGATGACCCGCAGAAAACACACAAGGATTGGATTTCGGCCATGGGCGAGGGTCCTACACCAGGAAATCGACGACCTGCGCCGGTGCCGCCGCCCGCGCCGGAAAGCCCGCGCCGCGGGGGCTTCCACAGGGCATAGTGCTCTGCTATACAGACTTGCCCTACGCTGGACCAGATCGGGCTGTATTTCGATCGAAGCGGCCTAGGTGTGCCTGATATTAATGCGCGACGGGAGGAATTGATGCGACGGAGCGTTACCAAGGGATTGATCATTGGCGGCATTGGTTTGGCGGCGCTGGTCGGCGTCGATTTCTCCGCCTCCGCGGCCAACGAGCCCGAGAAGATCATTGCCTATCGCAAGGCCGTAATGACGGCCATGGGCGATCACCTCGACGCGATGTCCAGCTTCGCCAAGGGACGGACCACGTCGAAGGCGGGCTTCGTGGGTTGGACCGAAGCCATTATCGCCGGCTCGAAAGAGATTCCGTCGGTGTTTCCCAAGGGCACGGAAAAGGGCGGCGACACCATCGCCGATCCCGCCATCTGGCAAAAGACGGATGAATTCAACAAGATCGTCGTTCAAGTCGTCGCCGCCGGCGAGAAGTTGTTGGCCGCGGTCAAGGGCAGTGACAACCAGGTGCTTACCAACGAGATCGAGAACATGAGCCGCGCCTGCGCGATCTGCCACGAGCCGTTCCGCGTCAACCGCTAATTAATTCCGCCAGGCTGATGAAAGACGGTGATCCGATGACTGCCACTCCGGCGAACGTGGTCCTGAAGGGCCTCGCCTCCGTGTTCGCGATCGCGGGCGCGATGCTAGCGGCCGCGGCGCCGGCAGCGGCGCAGGCCAATGCCGATGCGATCAAGCGCGGGGAATATATCTTCAGAGCCGCCGATTGCGCGCCGTGCCACACCGACACGAAGAACAAGGGCGCCTTGCTGGCCGGCGGTCGGGCCTTGCCCACGCCGTTCGGCACGTTTTACAGCCCCAACATTACCGCCGACCCGGTGAACGGCATCGGCAAATGGTCAGATGGCGATTTCACGCGGGCCTTGCGTGAAGGTGTGTCGCCGGACGGATCTCACTATTTTCCGGTCTTTCCCTACACGTCATTCACTTTGATGACCGATCAGGACATCAAGGATTTGAAGGCCTACATCTTTTCGCTGCCGACAGTGGCCCTTGCCAACAAACCCCACGATATCGGTTTTCCCTTCAATCTCCGGTTCTTGCAGGTCGGTTGGAAGATGCTTTTCTTCACGGAAGGCGTCTACAAGCCCGATCCCGCGAAATCCGCGGAATGGAACCGCGGTGCCTATCTGACCGAGGCGCTCGGCCATTGCGCCGAATGCCATACGCCCCGCAACCTGTTGGGGGGCATGGATCGCAGCAGGTGGATGGCTGGATCGATCGATGGGCCGGAAGGCGAGATGGCCCCGAATATCACGCCGCATGAGGCGACCGGTATCGGCGAATGGGACGACATCGACCTTGCTTATATGCTGAAGACCGGTGCCGTGCCGGGTGGCGATGTGGTCGGAAGCCTGATGGCAGAAGTCATACGCGAAAGTACAAGCAAGTTGACCGACGCCGATCGGACGGCGATGGCCAAATACCTTTTGTCGTTGCCGGCGGTCGACCACAAGATTGAAAAACCAAGGTGATGTCTGTGGGCTTGCCCGCGGCGCGTTCAAGTGTAAGACGATTTCGAAAGATGGAGGGAGTTCGATGAGACGCAGTTTGGTTATCGGCTTGGCGATCGGAACCGTTGCCGTGGCGATGGCGGGAATCGTGGCTGAGGCATTTGCCCAGGCACGCCCGCTCGACATGATTCGGTATCGCCAGTCGGCGATGAAGGGCAATGGCGGGTATTTGAACGCCCTCAATGCTTATGCCAAAGGCGAAGTCACCGTGGTGACCAAGGACACGATCAAGGCCTACGCGGCAGCTTTGGTCGGAACGTCGCTGGAGATCCCCGGCATGTTCCCGGCGGGCACCGATACCGGCAGGACCAATGCCAAGCCCGAGATCTGGCAGAAGAACGCCGATTTCCTTGCCGCTGCTAAGCGCCTGGGTGAAGAGTCCACAAAGCTGGCCGAGGTGGCCACGGCCGGCAATGAAGCGGCCATGAAGGAGCAGATCGGCAAGGTCGCTCAGGCCTGCGGCGGCTGCCATCAGCCCTTCCGCAAGCCGCTGCCTCCCGCGGCGAAATAATATTCGGCGACATTGCCCGCCCCTATGGTGGTGGGCCGTCGGTTTGGCAGAGCGGCGAGCCTATTGGCTCGCCGCTTCCATTTTCGCGATCAAGACGTTGTGATGTGAATCCGCGCCCCGGTCGGTCGGGAATAATGTGCGGCGCTGCGTGTTTATGTCGCGTGCACACCGGCTGGGAACGCCCCGCCGGAATATCCATGGAGGAAAAAACGTGAAGTATCGTGTGAACAAGACGGCGATGATCGCCGGGCTCGCCATTTGCCTAACCGGCGTCGCTGGTTTGGTCCAGGCGGCCGATGAACCGGCCAATGTGATCAAATACCGGAAGTCCTTGATGACGGCCAACACGTCGCACATGGGTGCGATGGGCGAATTCGCCAAGGGCACCGTGACGTTCAAAGGCGGATTTGTCGAATTTGCGACGGCCATCAACGCCATCAGCATGCAAATTCCCGCTCTCTTCCCCGCCGGGTCCAACACCGGCGCGGAGACTCGTGCGAAGCCCGAAATCTGGTCCAAGAGGGACGACTTCGTTGCCGCCGCGAAAAAGCTCGAGACGGAATCGGCGAAGTTGATCGTGGCTGCCAAGGGCACCGATGAAAACGCGCTGAAGGCCCAGATCACGGCCACTCAGCAGGCCTGCGGCGGTTGCCACGAGACTTTCCGGAGCAGATAAGTTTTTTCGAGCGATACTTCGGTGTCAGGCAAGCGCGAAGGGGAGACTCTTCGCGCTTGTTTTTTCCTCCATGGACGTTGCACCCCGCGATATTGCGTACTACCGTAATTGCGTGGGCGGCGTGAGAGGATGTTGAGTTGACCAACCGACCGCTGGTCGTTGTCGTACTAGGCTCCTCTCTTGTCGTTGCGGCGACGATCTTGGCGTGGATACAGCTCCGCGACGAGGACTGGCGCCCGGTTCCGCTTGCCGACGCGCCGGCAAGGATCGTACCTCCCGCGGTTGAGACGGCTGCGACCGCAGCTCCCCCCACGGTAGCGCCAGCATCGCCGGCGCCCGCGGCACCGCCCGCGATCCGCCCGGCCCCGGAGACAAACCAGGCGGTCGCCACCCAGGTCCCGACAACACAATCGCCGGTCATCGCGCCCGCACCGACGCCACCGCCGGCGGCGGTCGCACCGGCACCTATACCTCCGCCGCAGCGCGCCGAGGCGCAGCCGGTACCCGACCCGATTCCACCGCCCACATCCAGGCCGCCCGCCACGACCCAGGCGGCCTTGCCTGAGCCGCCGGTCGTCGCGCCTGCGCCGGCAAGACCGGCCGCCGCGTCCCCGGCGCCAGTACCGCAAACGGTGCCGCCTGCGCCCTCCAATCCGTCCTTTGACGTCGTGCGGGTCAGCCCCTTGGGAGATGCGGTCATCGCCGGGCGCGCCGAGCCCGATTCGGTTGTCACTGTCTATGACAGCGAGACCGAGATCGCGCGGGCCAAGGCCGATGCACGTGGAGAGTGGGTCGTCATTCCCGACAAACGCCTCGCGCCCGGCAATCGGGAGCTGAGCCTGAAGGCCGAGTTACCCGACCGTCCGGCGCAACGCTCCGATAACGTCGTCGTTCTTGCGGTGCCGCAACCGGGCAGGGATCTGGCCGGCGAAGCCGCCGCGCGACCGACTCCCCCATTGGCCCTGCTCGCTCCGCGCGAAGGAGCGGGTCGTTCCACCGTTCTCCAGGTGCCGTCGGTCGAGCCCGCGCCGGCGCCCTCGACGAACCCCGAAGGACAGGCGCTCAATCTCGACACGGTCGATTACGACGCCGCGGGGAACGTGGTGTTCGGCGGACGATCACCGCCCGGCGAATCGGTTCAGGTCTATGTCGACAACCAACCCGTCGGCCGCGCGGAGAGTAGTGTCGCCGGTGACTGGACTGTCACACCGCAGGAACCAGTCGACCCGGGTGTACATACTTTGCGTGTCGATCAGATCTCGCCCGGCGGAAGGGTGGTTGCGCGTCTCGAAGTACCGTTTGTCCGCGCCGATCTTTCACTGCAATTGCCCAACGAGGGCCGCGTGATCGTTCAACCCGGAAATAGCCTGTGGCGAATCGCCCGCCGTTCCTATGGCCAGGGTGTTCGCTTCACCGTCATCTATCAGGCCAACCGCGATCAGATTCGCGACCCGAGCATGATCTATCCCGGACAAGTCTTCATCGTACCCCAGGTCAACTGACCTGGATTTTTCAGCTGCGTCGTTCGGCTCCGCGTGCCGGCGATCGTTCCATGATTAGGGAGTCCGCAGCCATTTCGTTACAGCAAACGTTGAAGTTGGTGGTTGCCCCGGTTCATCCCGAAGGGTGGCCGTTCATCGCCATTTCCATCCTGGCGACGATCATGATGGCGTTGATCGATGTCTCCGTTGGATGGATCGGGGCGATCATCACAGGCTGGTGCGTCTATTTCTTTCGCGATCCGGAACGTGTGACGCCCTCTCGTCCGGGGCTCGTCGTCAGCCCGGGCGATGGCAGGGTCGTCAGCATCGCCGCCGCGCTTCCGCCGGAAGAGATCGGGATGGGCAGCGAACCGCGCACGCGTATCGGCATTTTCCTCAGCACATTCGACGTTCACGTCAACCGAGTCCCCGCCGATGGAGTCGTCAAGTCCTTGGCCTATCGCCCGGGCCGTTTCATCAACGCTTCGCTTGATAAGGCCAGCGAGGCCAACGAACGCATGGCCGTGCGGCTGGTCCTGGCCGACGGGCGAGATCTGGCGTTTGTTCAAGTTGCGGGGCTGATCGCGCGCCGGATTTTGTGTACTCTCGCCGAAGGGCAGACGGTTCGTTCGGGCGAGCGTTATGGCATGATCCGATTCGGCAGCCGCGTCGATCTGTATCTCCCGACTGGTGTTGCGCCGCTCGTCGTCGTGGGCCAGCGCGTGATCGGCGGCGAAACCGTGCTTGCCGATCTCACCTCGGGCGAACCGGCGCGCACCGGCGAGGTGCGCTGACGTGCTTAGCCGCCGCCCGGTAAGGCTTCGGATGCGCGGCTCGCGGCTGCGCCGGCCGGCCATCAACCGAATCGTTCCCAATGTACTGACCGTCCTGGCCTTGTGCGCGGGCCTGACGGCCATTCGTTTCGGCCTGGAAGAGCGCTGGGAATTCGGCGTCTTCGCCGTGCTCATCGCGGGCATCCTCGACGGGCTCGACGGAAGGCTTGCGCGGTTGCTTGGCGGAACGAGCAAATTCGGCGCCGAGCTCGATTCGCTTTCGGACTTCGTCAGTTTCGGTGTGGCGCCCGCTGTGTTGCTGTATCTGTGGACGATGCATTCCGCCGGCGGCCTCGGCTGGGCCTTGGTTCTGCTGTTTGCCGTGTGTTGTGCCCTGCGGCTGGCGCGGTTCAACACCCGACTCGGCGATCCCGCGCCGCCGCCCTGGGCCGCTGGTTTTTTCACCGGCGTTCCCGCGCCGGCCGGTGCCGCGCTTGTCCTTCTGCCGATGATGATCAGCTTTCAGTTCGGCGGCGAGTTGGCTTCGGGCACGCTTTTCACCGGCGGTGTCGTCTGCTGCGTCGCGGTTCTCATGATCAGCCAAATCCCGACCTACTCCATGAAGCAGGTTCGGATTTCGCATCGTTACATGGTGCCGGTTCTGCTGGTTGCTGGCGCCTTCGCCGCCGCGGTCGTCAGCGCGCCTTGGCTGACATTGCTCATCATCAACACCGCCTATTTGGCGAGTATTCCCTTCAGTGTTCGCGCCCATGGCCGGTTCAAACGCATGGCCGAGCCTGCGCTGCCTCCCGCCCAGCAACAGGCTGAACTGCCGTCGTCATAGAATCGACAGCTTCACCTTAGGATTGAACCGGCCCGTCCGGTTCATAACGCCGCTTCGGGTCTTCGATCTCGACCACCCACAGATCGCGGTCCCGGGATATCTCGCGGGCGATGTAGGCCTCGGCCGATTCTCCGTCGACTTCGGTGCGCCCCGCCACGATCATCCACCCGGGCGGTTCGGTGGCGCGCTTCAGCAAAAGCGAACGGTCGCGGTCGCGAAACAGCCGCAGCAGCACCGCGCCCGCGTCGGGATCACCACGGCGCCGGATCGCGATCGGCATGAAATTGATGTCGCAGAGCCGAACCTGACTCTGAATCCACAGCTCGGTCTTGAGGCGCGGTTCGGTCACGCCGTTGGATTTCGTTCGAGCGCGACCGTCGATCTCTGGCGAACTTTCGGCACGGTTGGTCCCTCGCTGAACGGCACGGCAGCATTATGAGATCAGGCAACATATCAAAATCGGCGATAGGCGGGGCTTGAGAAACACGTTCGCCGAGCCGAAGGTCACGGTGTTTGCCCGAGATCACTCTCACTCACCCCATGCACGCCGACACGTCATGGGATAGTCTCATCGGATGGCAAGATTGCACCCAACCTGCGGAACGGCCGGCTTGCCGTCGTCGCGGCTCCTTCGGTTGATTGCGGGTTTTCTTCTCTGGATGTCGGTTGAACAGCCTGCCGCCGCGCAGGCGATCGCCGCCGAACAGGCCCTGATAGCGGCGTCCGGTCGCGGCGACGCCAAGGAAGTTGCTCGCCTCATCGGCGGCGGAGCCGATGTGAACGCCCGCGATGGCGGCGGCCGCACGGCGCTGCTGGCCGCGACTCAGGGCAATCATGTGGAGGCTGCACGCGTCCTGATTGCGGCCAAATCGGATGTGAACGCCAAGGACCATATCCAGGACAGCCCCTATCTTTTGGCTGGAGCCTCGGGACACATCGAGATCTTGCGCTTGACCCTGGCCAGCGGCGCCGACCTCGCAAGCGTCAATCGTTATGGCGGAACCGCGTTGATACCCGCCGCGCATTACGGACATGTCGAGACGGTGCGTGAGCTGCTCGGCACCGCGATCGACATCGACCATATCAACAACCTTGGCTGGACCGCGTTGTTGGAGGCGATCATCCTGGGAGATGGCGGGGCGCGTCACACCGAAATTGTCCGGCTTTTGGTCGCGGCCGGCGCCTCCGTCAATCTCGGCGATCGCGACGGCAAGAGGCCGCTCGCCCATGCTCAAAGCCGGCGGCAGGGCGAGATCGTCAATATCCTCTCGGCGGCAGGGGCGATCCCCTAATCACATGAAAAGCGAAAGTTTTGTTGTCCGCTCTTTTTTCCACGAGTCGACCAACACTGTCAGCTATCTGATTTGGGATCGAGCAACGATGCGGGGGGCAATCCTCGATCCGGTGCTGGATTTCGATCTCCGTTCCGGTGATGCGTCGACGGTTTCCGCCGACCGGATTCTGGCGGCCGCGAAGGCAGAGGGGGTGACGATCGAATGGGTGCTGGAGACTCACGCCCATGCCGATCATTTGTCGTCGGCGCCGTATTTGAAACGGAAGACGGGCGCCAGAATCGGGATTGGCGAGCACATCAAAGAAGTGCAGAGAATTTTTCGGGCGGTGTTCAACCTCACCGATGTTTCGGGCGATGGATCCGAATTCGACAGACTTTTCACGGACGGGGAACGATTCCGGATCGGCGACACCGAGGTCGACGTGATGTACGTGCCCGGACACACTCCGGCCGACGTGGCTTATAGGATCGGCGACACGGTCTTCGTCGGCGACACGCTCTTCATGCCCGATTACGGGACCGCGCGCGCCGATTTCCTCGGCGGCGACGCTCGAATGCTCTATGCCTCGGCGCATCGGTTGCTGGCGTTGCCCGACCAGACCCGTTTGTTCCTTTGTCACGACTACAAAGCTCCGGGCCGCGACTACTACGCCTGGGAGACGACCGTGGCGGAGGAAAAAAGGAATGTTCATCTGCTCGGACGCAGCGCCGACGAATTCGCGGCCTGGCGCAAGATTCGCGACGCCGAACTCGGGGCGCCGCTCCTGTTGCTGCCGTCGATTCAGACGAACATTCGGGCGGGAAGATTTCCGGAACCCGAGTCCAACGGGGTCCGCTACCTGAAGCTTCCAGTCACCTTGGTCGAGGGTGATCGGTAGCCTGACGAGCAAATTGGCTGGGGGACGTGGATTCGAACCACGACACCTGGATCCAGAGTCCAGAGTTCTACCGTTAAACTATCCCCCAGCGGGGCCGCGCCGGATCGGGCTTTTAACATAGGCGGACTTTGTTGAATAGTTTGGCCGCGGCCTGCGGCGAATCTTGGGAATAGATTGCTGGACCATCCGTTGTCGCTTTGACGAATATCTTAATGCTTGCGTGATCGAAACATTGCGTTATCGTTCACGAAGTTGTGAATTAGCCCACCCTGGGGCGAATCGAATTGGAGCGGAGTGTGTACGAGCTCGCCTCAAGACCTCGAGCCGCGCGATACGAGGAACGAGCCACACCGACTTGCGACAGTGCTCCGCCGGTGTTCGCCGCGCTCGACCTGGGCACGAATAATTGCCGTCTGCTCGTTGCTCGCCCGAGCAATCCGGGATTTCGCGTCATCGATGCCTTCTCGCGCACCGTGCGCCTGGGGGAAGGCGTCGCCGCGACCGGCATGTTGTGCGAGGCGGCGATGGGGCGGGCCGTCGACGCGCTGCGGATTTGCGCCACGAAAATGCGCCGGCGCCGTGTCACGCAGGCCCGCGCCGTGGCCACCGAAGCCTGCCGCCGAGCCGGCAATGCCGAGGCCTTCCTGCAAACCGTTTTCGAGGAAACCGGCATTCGCTTCGAAACAATTCAGCCCGGTGTCGAGGCGAGGCTCGCGATCGCGGGCTGCGCCCCTTTGCTCGATCACACCAAACCCCATGCCCTCTTGTTCGATATCGGCGGGGGCAGCACCGAGGTCATGTGGCTGCGCCTCATCCCCGGGCTTTCCCCGGAATTCATCGCCGCGGTGTCGTTGCCCTGCGGCGTGGTCACATTGGCCGAACGTTACGGGGTCGATGTTATCAACCCAGCGGTTTTCAACAGCATGGGCGCGGAAGTGGAAGAACTTCTAAGGCCCTTCGAGGAACGCCACCGAATCGGCGCGGCCATCGCCGCCGGGCAGGTGCAAATGCTGGGAACCTCGGGAACGGTCACGACACTTGCAAGCATCCGTCTCGGATTGGCGCGTTATGACCGGAACCAGGTCGATGGCTCTTTTCTCGACTTTGCCGAAATCTCGAACATCATCGAAGGTTTGGCCGGTTTGGATTTCGCCCAGCGCGCGGCGCTTCCCTGTATCGGCAGCGATCGGGCCGACCTGACCTTGGCCGGCTGTGCCATTCTGAACGCTATTTGCCGGCAGTGGCCCGTGGGGCGGCTGCGGGTCGCTGATCGGGGCCTGCGCGAAGGCATTCTTCTCGGCCTGATCGAAGCCGCAACCATGGATGCGGCGCACGCGTCGTGAAGGGTAAGAAGGGCGGCAAACCCGGCCGCTCGACCGAAGGCGCCGAAGGCAAGGCTCGAACTAAACCGCGCCAGCGCACGCTTTCGTCGCAGCTTTGGTTGCGCCGCCAACAACGCGATCCCTTTGTCGCCGCGGCCCGACGTCAAGGGTATCTCTCGCGTGCTGCGTTCAAGCTGCTCGACCTCGACGATCGCTTCCACTTCTTCAAGCCCGGCAGGCGTGTCGTCGATCTGGGCGCCGCCCCGGGCGGATGGACCCAAGTCGCCGTTGAACGATGCGGCGGCGGTGTGCTCTCGGTCGACCTCGGCCGCCTGCCGTCGATCGAAGGTGCCAAGGTGTTGGAAGTCGACATCCTGAGGCCCGATGCCCCGGAAACGGTGAAGGCGGCGTTGGGAGGCAAGGCTGAAATCGTCCTGAGCGACATGGCGCCAGCGTCAACCGGCCACCGCGAGACCGATCACATGCGATCGGCCGCGCTCGTGGACGCGGCCCTTCGCGTCGCGGCCGCCACCCTGGTTCCGGGCGGGACCTTCGTCGCCAAGCTTCTTCAAGGTGGTGAGGAAGGCGAAGTGATGGAATCGTTGAAGCGTCTATTTTCGTCGGTGAAGCGAGCCAAACCCCCGGCCAGCCGCCCCGACTCCGCCGAGGTCTTCCTCGTCGCCACCGGTTTTCGCGGGGCAACGGCCGTTTAGGGCGATGGCCGGCTTGATCGGCTACCGTATGTTCCGATAGTGTCGTTCCATGGGGCGCGAATCCGCTCATGGGGCGATGGCCGCCGCAAATCTTCCCATTGTCCTCTTGGTGGAAGACAAGCCGGCCTTGGCGCGCGCCTATTGCGAAATCCTTGGACACGAGGCTTGTACCCTCAGCGTGGCCGAGAATGGCGCCGCTGCGCTTGCCGCCATCGCGGCGCGGATGCCCCAGGTCATGCTTCTCGATCTCCAATTGCCGGATATGAACGGCATCGACATCTTGAAACAGGTGCGCGCGCAGGAATGGCCGATCACGGTGGTCGTGGTCAGTGCTCATGGCTCGATCAACGTGGCCGTCGAGGCAATGCGAGAGGGCGCCTTCGACTTTGTCGTGAAGCCCTTTGCGCCGGAACGTCTGATGGTCACGGTACGCAACGCGCTAGAACGGCAACGGCTCAGCCAAATCGTCGAAAGCTTCAAGCGCGATTTCGGCCGCGATGAATATGGCGGCTTCATCGGCTCGTCTCTCGCCATGCAGGCGGTTTATCGCATTATCGAAAGCGCCGCGCCGAGCCGAGCCACGGTTTTTATCACCGGCGATAGCGGAACCGGCAAGGAGCTCTGCGCGGAGGCGATTCACCGCCAAAGCCCGCGCCGGACCAAACCCTTCCTGGCCATCAATTGCGGCGCCATTCCCAAGGACCTGATGGAGAGCGAAATCTTCGGCCATGTGAAGGGCGCCTTTACCGGCGCCGTGGCCGATCGCGAAGGGGCCGCCACCCGCGCCGATACCGGGACGATGTTTCTCGATGAAGTCTGCGAACTGGAATCCAGCTTGCAGACGAAATTGCTGCGCTTCCTGCAAACCGGAACCTTCACAAAGGTCGGCGGTTCCAAAACCGAACAAGTCGATGTGCGTATCCTCTGCGCCACCAATCGTGATCCCCTAGCCGAAGTGCGCGCCGGGCGCTTTCGCGAGGACCTCTATTACCGGCTGCATGTCGTGCCCATCGAGCTGCCGCCTTTGCGCGACCGCGAGGAAGATGTTTTGGTGATCGCCGACCGATTCCTGGTCCGGTTCGCTCGGGAGGAGAAAAAGCACTTCACCCGGTTCTCGCCCGAGGCCTCTGCGTTGTTGCGCGGCTATTCCTGGCCCGGCAATGTGCGCCAGCTCCAAAACGTCATTCGCAACATCGTGGTCCTGCACGACGGCGATATCGTCACCCCCGCGATGTTGCCCGCGCCCCTTTATGCGCCAGGGGGGGCGGGCGCCGCCGGACACCGGGTCGACGCCGGCGACGGACATGGCGCCAATGCCGAGGCCGCGATCCGTCCCCTGTGGCGGGTCGAGCAGGACGCGGTCGAGGACGCCATCCGTCTGTGCGGCGGCAGCATCACCAAAGCGGCGAAATATCTGGGCGTCAGCCCCTCGACGATCTACCGCAAGCGTCAAGGCTGGGACGACGAACAAGAGGCCGCGTCGGAGACCTAGTTCGTCACGCCCGACCCGCGCGATACCTCGGCCCGGCGCAGGGCCGCGGCGAAGGTCCCGGCGTCGACATTGCCTCCGGAGCAAACGACCGCGACCGTCTTGCCGCGGGCGTCAAATCGGCCCGATAGGGCCGCGGCCAAGGCGACCGCGCCCCCGGGCTCGACGATCAGCTTCAGATGTTGGAACGCCGCCGCCATGGCATCGGCGACTTGATCGTCGGTGACCGTTAGGCCGCCGCACGCAAGTCGCGAATTGATCGAGAAGGTGATCTCGCCCGGAATCGGCGTCAGCAGCGCGTCGCAAAAGCTGGACCGGCCAGCGGCGTTGGCGATTCGGTGTCCGGCGGCAAGGGAACGGGCGGTATCGTCATAACCCTCGGGCTCGACCGACATGACATCAACGCCGGGCAGGCGGTGGGCCAGGGCAAGACTACATCCCGCCAGCAGGCCGCCGCCGCCGCAGGGGACGAGCACGGCGTCGAGCTTGGCGTTCAATGCCTCAGCCTGATCGACAAGCTCCAGACCGATCGTGCCCTGGCCGGCGATAACAAGCCGGTCTTCATAAGGTGGGACCAATATCGCCCCTCGCTCGGCGGCGAGGCGGGCGCCAATCACCTCGCGGACGTCGCGGAGTCGGTCGTAGAAGACGATTTCGGCGCCCTGCGCGCGCGTCATCTCGATCTTGATCGCCGGTGCATCCCGCGGCATCACGATCACCGCTGGCAATTCGAGCAGCCGTGCCGCCGCCGCGACGGCCTGGGCATGGTTGCCGGAGGAATAGGCAACCACGCCTGTGCGCCGCGCATTGTCGTCGAGGCGGCAGATACGGTTATAAGCGCCGCGAAACTTGAACGATCCTGTCCGCTGCAGCACCTCCGCCTTGAACAGGAGGCGCCCGCCTAGACGTTGGTTGAGAAGGCTGGATTCGAGCAGCGGCGTGGCAACGGCAATCCCGGCGATACGCCCTGCCGCGTACTCGATATCTTGAAGTCGCGGGGCGGGGTCCAGACTGGATATCGGCGAGGATGGCATCGATCGCCTCGTTTCGTGCGGCCGGCCCGCGCGACCGCCGCGTCGACTATAGGCCGAGCAGCTTCGGCAGCGCCGCCAGTGTGTCAATCGTGGCCTCGGGCAGGGCCGGCAGATATTCGGGTCGAGCCTTGGCGCGGTTTACCCATACCGCGCGCATGCCAAAGGCGTCCGCGCCCGCGGCGTCCCAGGCATTGGCGGAAACGAAGCAGATGCGATTGGCCGGCACCGACAAACGATCCGCGGCATGTTGATAAACCGAGGGGTGCGGCTTGAAGACTTTGACCGCGTCCACCGACAACGCCTGCCCGATGAAGGGTGCCAGACCGGAACCATTTAGGGCCGCGGCCAGCATCGTGGGGGTGCCGTTCGACAAGATCGCCGTTTTCATCCCGGCCTGCTGCAGGCGCTGAAGCGCATCCCGCACATCAGGATACGCATCGAGGCTGAGATATTGCTGCATCATTGTGGCCCGCAGCTGGGGATCGGGCGTTCCGAGCGGCGCCAAGGCGTAATCGAGGCTTTCGCCGGTAACTTGCCAGAAATCCGCATGGCGCCCCATGAGGCTCCGCAGCCATGTGTATTCGAGTTGTTTGCGGCGCCATTGTTCGGCAACCACATCGGCCTTTTCGCCAAGCACCGCGCGGCAGCGCATGACCGCCGATGTGTGGTCGAAGAGTGTGCCATAGGCGTCAAAGACGCAGGCATCGATGTCACGAATGGCGTCGGGCATCGCCGGGGAAACCTAACGCCAGCGAGCCGTGTCGAAGCTGCGATCGGTCGTGTACCGAACCTCGCCAAGTCTCCGGCGATAGACGTGGAGATTTTCCAGAACGCGCTGGATATAGTTGCGCGTCTCCTCGAAGGGAATCGCCTCGATCCAATCGATGACGTCCGTGTCGGGGCGCCGTGGATCGCCGAATTCCCGCAACCATTGGCGCACGCGCGAGCCGCCCGCGTTGTAGGCGGCCAATGCCAGCACATACGAGCCGTCATAACCGTCGACCAAGTCGGCCAGATGCGCCGTGCCAAGCCTGATGTTGAAGGATTCATCGGTCGTCAGCATCCGGTCGGTATAGGGCAGTCCGAGTTCCTTCGCGACTGCCTTGGCCGTCGACGGCATCAACTGCATCAACCCGCGGGCCCCGGCGCTGCTGACCGCGGCGCCTTCGAAGGCGCTCTCCTGCCGAATCGTCGCCAGCACGAGCGGCGGCTCAAGATCGGCCCGCGCGTCAAGGCGGATGATCGGATATCCCGGCCCGACAAGAAGCACGCCGCTTTGTATGGAACGTTTGGCCGCGGCAACGGCCAAATCCAAGCGGCCAAGACCTTCACCGATCTCAACCACCAGGGCGTGGTCTGTCGGCGTCTGCGCCAACGCCGTCAGCCTTAGGACAAAGGGGCGAACATAGTCGCGGTCGCCCAATTCGCTGAGAAGCCGGACGGCGCGGACAAGTTCGAGGCTGTTGAACGCGGCGCGCTCGGCTTCGGTTGGCATGACGCGATCTTCGCCCGTGGGCACGGCGTCGGCCGGAACACGCGACGCCGCCAATTGTCCGTAAAAAGTGGTGAAATACGATGCCGCGCGGGCGAACCACAGATTCGCGCCCTCGCGGTCGCCGATCGCGTCGGCGGCGCGTCCGGCCCAATAAGCGCCCCGCGCGCGGCTCACCGGCAGGCGCGTGGCTTCGTACAATTTCGTGAAATGTGGCAAGGCGACGTCGGGATCGTTGAGGAAACGCAGCGCGATCCAGCCCGAGAGCCACTCGGCATCCGCCCAGGCGGTGCCGGACGACAGTCGATGGTCGCGAGCAACGTGATAGGCCTCGCTGATATTGCCGACCTTGAGTGCTCGCCGCGCAAGAAGCGAGCGCTCCGTGACCCAAGCCTCGGGACGTCCGAGATCGGCGACATTGAGAAGGATTTGGCGCGCGGCGTCGTCCTGTCCCTTTTTCCGCCGCCACCGGGCGCGGTCGAACAACAGGCCGGGATCGTTCTGAAGCGAAGCGGGGATGCGCTTTAATGCGCCGTCCACGCCGGGCGACGCGTCCATCAGCTTAAGGCGGGCATCCGCCACGGCCCGATGGTCGGCATCCACTCGCGGCAGCATCCGGCGAGCCTCGGACCGCCGTCCCTCCCATAAGGTGCGATCGAGGCGGGCGACATGATCTTCGGCGTTGATCCAGCCGCGATAGCGGGTCAGCAGGTGTTTTTCTTGCTTGTCCCCGAACACCCCTTGGACCCAGGTTTCACGCACGAGAGTCTTGGCTTTCTCGTTCTCTCCCGTGGAAGCCAACGCCGCGGCCAAGCGAATCGCCCCATCGGCCGTCAGAGGCTTGCGGTTTGCAAACCAAGATAGAACCAAACGGTCGGGTGTCTGTTCCTCGAGCGCCTCCTCGGCGCGGCGAAGAAGCGTGGTCATGTCGGGCCAGTCGGGATTGGCGCCGATGAAGGCGGCGATGTCCTCGAACCGCGCGTTGGATCGCGGCTGCAGGAAATGCAGCCAATCGACAAATTTGCCGAGCAGCGGTTCGTGCGCGCCGGCCGATAGTTTACGGGCGTCGGCCCATCTCCCGCCGATCGCGGCGGCATAGGCAGCCGTCGCCATCGCCCGATCATGCGCCGGCAGCACGCCGGCCGGCATGGCCTTCACCGGCCAAAGGCCGACGACCAACACCGCCACCGACATCGCAGGAATAGTTCGCCCGAGCAATCAGCCCCCGAATCTTGTGTCAGCCGCTATATTACGCGGGCGCCACGGCGACGGCCAGAGAACTATCGGCGCCTGGCCGGCGGCTATCCTTGTCGCCCGTGGAGCGAGCGGTTATGGTGCGCCCGCTACCGCTCTAGCGGAGACCAAGATGTTCAAGGGTTCCCTCGTCGCCTTGATCACTCCCTTCAAGGGAAAGGTGGTCGACGAAAAGGCATTTCAATCTTTTGTCGAATGGCAGGTGCGCGAAGGCACCCATGGCCTCGTGCCCTGTGGAACGACGGGCGAATCGCCGACTTTGAGCCATGAAGAACATCGTCGAGTCATCGACCTCTGCGTCGAGGCCGCGCGGGGGCGGGTACCCATCATCGCCGGGACTGGGTCGAATTCGACCGAGGAAGCGATCCAATTGACCAATCACGCCAAGCAGGCGGGCGCCGATGCCGCCCTGGTCGTCACGCCCTATTACAACAAGCCCACGCAGGAGGGGCTGTATCGGCATTATAAGGCGATCCATGACGCGGTCGATCTCCCGATTGTGATCTACAACATTCCCGGCCGCTGCATCGTCGATATGAGCGTCGATACGATGGCTCGGCTGGCGAAGCTCCCCAACATCGTTGGCGTCAAGGACGCGACCAACGATCTGGCGCGGCCGCTACGGACCCGAATCGCCCTTGGTCCGCGCTTCTGCCAGCTTTCGGGAGAAGATGCGACCGTCACCGCCTTCCTGGCCCAGGGCGGCACCGGCTGCATTTCCGTCACCGCCAATGTGGCGCCGGCCCTGTGCGCCAGGCTCCACAATGCCTGGGCCGAGGGCGATTTGACGACGGTGTGGGACGTGCGCGACCGTCTGATGCCTCTACACGACGCGCTGTTCGTTGAAACCAGTCCCGGCCCGGTCAAGTATGCAGCCAGTCTGCTCGGACTGGGCAGCCCGGAGACGCGCCTGCCGCTCACCGAGGTCGCGCCGTCGACCGAGGATCGGGTCCGCCAGGCTCTCGTCGACGCCGGGCTTCTCAATTGATGGCGAAGGCGAAAGCGCCATGGCCAAGGCAAAGACCGGCGGGGAGCGCCAGCTCGTGGCGCAGAACCGCAAGGCCCGCCACGACTTCTTCATCGACGACACGCTCGAAGCCGGAATCGCGCTCGCCGGCACCGAGGTCAAGGCCCTTCGCGCCGGCCGCAGCAATATCCAGGACGCTTATGCCGGGCCGAAGCAGGGCGAACTCTATCTTCTCAATGCCTATATTCCGGAATATGCGGGCGGCAACCGCCTAAACCACGAAACCCGGCGGCCGCGCAAGCTGCTCGTCCACAAACGTCAGCTCAACAAGCTGCTCGCAGAATTGCAGCGGCAGGGCATGACGCTGGTTCCGCTTTCCATCTATTTCAACGAAAAGGGCCGGGCGAAGGTCGAGCTCGGTCTTGCCCGCGGCAAGAAGAAATACGACAAGCGGGAGACCGAACGCGAGCGTGACTGGCAGCGGGACAAGGCACGGCTTCTGCGTCACCGCGGATGATCGAGGCCGATCCCTCGCCGCCCGTGGACGTCGCCCGGCAAGGAGCGTGGAGTACGATCGGCGAGGCGCTCCGCGGGTCCCGGCAGGATTTCACCAAGCTGCCGATCGGCCGCGCGGTTCTTCTGCTCGCGGTGCCCATGGTCCTGGAAATGGCCATGGAGTCGCTGTTCGGCGTGGTCGATATCTTCGTCGTCTCCAAGCTTGGCGCCGATGCGGTGGCCGTCGTCGGGTTGACCGAGACACTTCTCTCGATGCTCTACGCCCTGGCCCTCGGATTCTCGGCCGCGGCGACCGCTGTTGTGGCCAGACGTATCGGCGAAAAGGATTTTGAAGGCGCGGCCATCGCGGCCGTCCAGGTCATCGCGGTTGCAATACTGGCGGCCGTGGTCATCGGCATATTCGGCGCGCTCTATGGGCAGCGGCTGCTCGCGCTCATGGGGGCTTCGCCCGCTGTGGTCGAATTGGGAGCCGGTTATGTGACGCTCATGCTCGGGGGCAATGTCAGCATCGTTCTGCTCTTTGTCCTCAGCGCCGTGTTCCGTGGGGCCGGCGACGCCGCCATCGCCATGCGCGCGCTATGGCTGGCCAACATCTTGAACATCGTTCTTCTGCCCGTCTTTGTCTTCGGCGTCGGGCCCGTGCCGGCGATGGGTGTGACTGGCGCCGCCATCGCCACCACTATCGGCCGCCTCAGCGGCGTCGCTTATCAGTTCGCGGCGCTAACTCGCCCTGGCGGCCGGTTGCGCCTGCGTCTCCGCCATGTGCGCGCCAATCTCGACACCGCCGCGGGATTGATGCGAATCGCGGGCACCGGCACGCTGCAAATTCTCGTGGAGACGACGAGCTGGCTGGGCCTCGTGCGCATCCTGGCGGATTTCGGCAGCGCCTCGCTGGCCGGCTACACCATCGCCATCCGCATCGCGATCTTTGCTCTGCTGCCGGCGTTGGGGCTGGCCAATGCGGCAGCCACCCTGGTCGGACAGAATCTGGGTGCGGGCCGGCCCGACCGCGCCGAACGCTCGGTATGGGTGGCGACTCTCTTCAACATGGTGTTTCTTGGGTTGGTCGGCATTGGCTTCGTCGTCTTCACCGAGCCGCTCGTGCGCCTGTTCACGGAAGAGGAAGATGTCGTCGTCTTCGGAGTCGAGTGTTTGCGCATCATTGCGTTCGGCTTCTTCTTCTATGCTTGCGGGATGGTAGCGGTTCAGGCCTTCAACGGCGCCGGCGATACGGCGACGCCGACCTATCTCAGCCTGGTGAGTTTCTGGCTGTTCAAGATTCCGCTCGCCTATGTCCTGGCGCTGACGCTGGAGATGGGACCGTCGGGAGTCTTCTACGCCATTGCCGCCGCCTATTCCCTCCACGCCCTCGCCAGCGTGGCGATGTTCCGCCGGGGTAGCTGGAAGGCGATGAAGGTCTAGTCGCCGATTAATTGACGCAGCCCGGCCACGACCGTATCGAACATCGCCAGTGTCAGCCTGCCGGTATTCGTGTTGAGCCGGGAGCAGTGATAACTGTCGACCAGCACCAGTCCGGAAGGAAGTGCGTGCCGGGCGCCATGGGAAAAGGCAAAACCCCGTGGCTTGACGGACAGAGCGGCGAGTGCCGCCGCATGCGCGATGGCACCCAAGGCGAGGATCACACGCAAATTGGGCAGGGCCGCGATTTCATCGCTCAAGAATCCGCGGCAGGCCGCGATCTCGGTCGGGAGCGGGCGGTTGGCCGGCGGCACACAACGCACGGCGTTGGTCACACGACAATCGCGCAACGTGAATCCGTCATCGGCCCGCGCTTTGAATGCGCCTTGGGCGAAGCCATGGCGGAGCAGCGTGGGGTAAAGCAGATTGCCCGCTTCGTCGCCGGTGAAGGGCCTTCCGGTTCGATTGGCGCCCTTCCGCCCGGGCGCCAGACCGACAACGAGGAGTCGGCCATCAAACCCGCCGAAGGACGGTACCGGCCCATTGTGCCAATCGGGCGACTGCGCGCGATTGACCTGGCGAAATTCGACAAGGCGCGGACAAGACGGGCAGTCGCGGTCGGGGGCCCTCACGCGCTTTCGAACAGCCGCGGCCCCGGTGGGTTGTTGCCCGGCGGTGCATCGCGCGCGACGGTGCCTCGGCTAATCGCTGGCATCAAATCCTGCAATTCGACGAAAACATCGGCCTGTCGGCGCAGCTCATCGGCGATCATCGGGGGCTGCGAGCGTAAAGTGGAAACGACGCTCACGCGGACGCCTTTGCGCTGCACGGCCTCGACCAAACGGCGAAAATCGCCGTCGCCGGAAAACAACACGATGTGGTCGAGATGCTGCGCCATTTCGAGCATGTCGATGGCCAGCTCGATGTCCATGTTGCCTTTGATCTTGCGGCGGCCGAAGGCGTCGGTGAATTCCTTCGTTGGTTTGGTAACCATGGTGTAGCCGTTGTAGTCGAGCCAATCGACCAAGGGCCGCATCGGCGAATATTCCTGGTCTTCGACCAGGGCCGTGTAATAGAAAGCTCGGATCAGCCGGCCTTTTTCAGAGAATTGATCGAGAAGCCGACGATAGTCGATGTCAAACCCAAGGGACCGAGCCGCCGAATAAAGGTTAGATCCGTCGATAAATAGAGCAATTCTTTCAGTCGAATGAAAATTCATAATGAAAAATCCTTATGCTTTTTTTAATCTCACCCTCGGCCGACCATAGCCGTTTGGCCGAACCCCCGCCATCGCTTTCATCGTTGGGCTGGGGCTCTGGGCGGAGGCGCAGCAAGCGACTTCGGTCCCCCCGCGCAGTGAAGGCGCCGGCGGGATTGGTGTTCCCTCCATTGCGCTCAGCCGACTCTCCTTGCCTCCGCCCTAAATCGTTCATATATTGAATCTTTTCGGACAGTATTAGGGAAAATTGCCATATGGCCCGTGTTACCGTCGAAGACTGCATCCTTAAGATACCGAATCGATTCGAGCTGGTGATGACGGCCGCGCAGCGTGCGCGCCAAATCGCGGCCGGTGCGCCGCTTTCGCTCGATCGCGACAACGACAAGAATCCGGTTGTTGCTCTGCGCGAGATCGCCGACGAGACCGTCGATCTCGCCGTGTTGAAACAAACCCTGATCCAAGGCATGCAAAAACATGTCGAACCGGACGAACCGGAAGAGGATCGGATGGAGCTCTTGGCCCCTGAGCCGGACCTGTCGGACAACGCGATCGTGGCCGGCACCGGCGCCGACGATGCCGAGGATTTGGCCGAAGACTCCGCCGACGGTGGCGGCGCCGACGGTACCGAGGAAAAGGAATAGCAGCGCGGCGGCAATAGCTCCCCCGGCGTGGCCGGGGGCGGGCCGGCAGGACGGGATCGCCTAGAATGATTCGTCAGTTCGAGCTGGTCGAGCGCGTCAAACAATACGATCCCACCGCGGATGAGGACATGCTCAACCGCGCCTATGTCTTTTCCATGAAGGCGCATGGCAAGCAGCTGCGCGCGTCGGGCGATCCGTATTTTTCGCACCCCCTGGAAGTGGCCGGTATTCTGACGCAATACCGCTTGGACGCTTCGACCATTGCCACCGCGCTTCTGCACGACACCGTCGAAGACACGCTGGCGACATTGCCGGAAATCGAAAGCCATTTCGGGCGCGAGATCGCTCGGCTGGTTGACGGCGTCACTAAGCTCTCGCGCCTGGAGCTGCAATCGGAACAGACGACCCAAGCGGAAAATTTCCGCAAGCTACTGCTGGCGATGTCGGAGGACATCCGCGTCCTTCTCGTGAAGCTGGCCGACCGCCTGCACAACATGCGCACGCTGGCGCACATCACGGCACCCGAAAAGCGGCGCCGTATCGCGCGCGAGACCATGGAAATCTACGCGCCGCTGGCCGAACGCATCGGCATGCACGCGATCAAGGACGAACTCGAGGATATTGCCTTCGCGGAGCTGCAGCCGGACGCGCGCGACTCCATCTTGGCGCGGCTGAAATTTCTGCGCGACCAGGGGGGCGATCTCATCGGCCGGATCACTCAGGAATTGAGCCGGAATTTGGTCGACAATGGGGTGGATGCGACCGTCTCCGGCCGTGAAAAGACGCCCTATTCCATCTGGCAGAAAATGCAGCAAAAAAACATCACGTTCGAGCAACTTTCCGACGTGATGGCCTTCCGCGTGGCCGTCGATTCCATTGGCGATTGTTATCGGGCGCTCGGTTTCATTCACGGCCGGTATCCGGTGGTACCGGGCCGGTTCAAGGACTACATCAGCACTCCCAAGCCAAATGGCTACAAATCGCTGCACACCGGCGTGATCGGCCCGGAACGCCAGCGCATCGAAATTCAGATACGCACGCGCGAAATGCATGAAGTCGCGGAATTCGGCGTCGCCGCCCATTGGATCTACAAACAAGGGGCCGGGTGGCGGGACGGGCGTCAATATCGCTGGCTGCGCGAATTGCTCGACATTCTCGAACACGCATCCGGTCCGGAGGAATTTCTCGAGCACACCAAGCTCGAAATGTTCCAGGATCAAGTCTTCTGCTTCACGCCCAAGGGCGAAATCATCTCGATGCCGCGCGGCGCCACGCCGGTGGATTTCGCCTACGCCGTCCACTCGCAGGTTGGCGATCATTGCGTCGGCGCCAAGATCAATGGGCGCATGATGCCGCTGCGCACGGCGCTGACCAATGGCGACCAGGTCGAGATCGTGACCTCGAAGGCGCAGACGCCGTCGCCGACCTGGGAACGTTTCGTCGTCACCGGCAAGGCCCGGGCCCGCATTCGACGCTTTGTCCGCATGCAACAGCGCGCCCAATACACAGATCTTGGCCGCTCAATCGTGCAAAAGGCCTTTCGCCAGGAGGATCACGACCTGACCGAAAAGGCCCTGGAGGGTGTCCTTTCCAGCTTCAACGCTCCGACCGTCGACGATCTGTATGCGATCGTCGGCGAAGGGCTGCACACGGGTCGCGAGATCCTCAACGCGGTTTTTCCGTCCGAGCGCGCGAAGAAGCCGGCCAATGTCGTGTCATTGGCCAAGGCGCGCGCCGCCAAGCCGGCCGAACGCGACATGGCGGTGCCGATTCGTGGACTCATTCCCGGCATGGCCGTCCATTTCGCCGGTTGTTGCCATCCCTTGCGCGGCGACCGCATCGTGGGCATCGTCACGACGGGCAAGGGTGTCACGATCCACACCATCGACTGCGATACGCTGGAAGGTTTTGCCGACATGCCGGAACGTTGGCTCGACATCGCCTGGAATCCCGGCGCCGAGGATGACGGTCTTCACGTCGGCCGAATCAGCCTGGTCGTCGCCAACGAACCCGGGAGCCTGGGCAGTCTGTCGACCGTCATCGCCAAGAACCTCGGCAACATCGCCAACCTTAAGATCACAACCCGTTCGCGCGATTTTTTCGAGATGCTGATCGACGTCGAGGTCCGCGACGTCAAACATTTGTCCAACATCATCGCCGCGTTGCGGGCGACTCCGGCGATCAATTCGGTCGAACGGGCGCGCGGTTGAACGATCGACCGCACGTGGACAGATTCCGATGAACCGAATCAGACTGGGCGTGAACGTCGATCACGTCGCGACTCTCCGAAACGCCCGCGGCGGCCGGCATCCCGACCCGCTGCGCGCCGCCCGCGCCGCCGCCCAGGCCGGTGCCGACAGCATCACGGCTCATTTGCGGGAAGATCGCCGTCATATCAGCGATGACGACATTCGGCGTTTGCGCGGCGAGATCGACCTGCCGCTCAATCTCGAAATGGCGGCGACGCCCGAAATGTTGGCCATCGCCCTGGCCGTGCGGCCGGCTCACGCCTGTCTGGTTCCGGAACGGCGAGGGGAGGTAACAACCGAGGGCGGTCTCGATGTTGCGGGCGGCCGCCGCCAGTTGGAGCCGGCGGTAAAGGCGATGGTCGATGCCGGTATTAAGGTCGCCCTGTTCATCGACCCGAAGCCGGCGCAGTTGGATGCCTCCCTAGAGATCGGCGCGCCGGCCATCGAACTTCACACCGGCGCTTATTGCGATGCGACGGGGCGCCAGCAAGTCGATGAATTGGGCCGATTGGTCGCGGCCGCGGAACATGCCGGGAAACTGGGACTGGAATGCCATGCCGGCCACGGCCTCACCTATGATAACGTTGGCCTGGTCGCCGCCATTCCCGAGATCGTTGAGCTGAACATCGGGCATTTCCTGGTCGGGGAGGCTATTTTCAGCGGGCTCGGCGCGGCCATCGCGCGGATGCGGGCGTTGATGGACGATTCAAGGCGGGAACGGATAAGGGAGCTTCGGGCGTGATGGCGGTTCGGCAGCGATGATTCTCGGCATCGGCAGCGACATCGTGGACATACGCCGCGTTGAACAGACTCTGGCGCGGTTTGGGGAGCGTTTCACGATGCGCGTCTTCACCGACGCCGAGCGGCGCCGCGCCGAGGGGCGCGTCGATCGGGGGGCAAGTTATGCCCGCCGATTCGCGGCCAAGGAAGCCTGCGCCAAGGCGCTCGGTACCGGCCTTCGCCGCGGTGTTTTCTGGCGCGACATGGGAGTCGTCAATCGACCCGGCGGGCAACCGACGATCACCTTGGCCGGGGGCGCCCGGCGCCGTCTGTCGGAGATAACCCCGGCGGGCATGGAAGCGCGTATCGATGTCAGCCTGACCGACGACCATCCGATCGCGCAGGCGATCGTGATCATCTCGGCGGTGCCCAAGAGCGTGGAGTCCGCGACCGCCGAATGACGCCTCAATTCATGCATGGCTCGCGGCGAACGAACTTGCTTCGGGCAATGCCGGCCATTATTTGAAGCTTCCCGTGTTTTTTCTGCCGATGAGGGCGACGCGAAACCATGGCCGCGCATAAGAAATCGAGCCTGTTTGAGACCGTGAAGACGCTGGTCTACGCGATCATCATCGCACTTGGCATTCGCACGATCGCCTTCGAGCCCTTCAATATTCCGTCGGGGTCGATGATCCCGACGCTCTTGGTCGGCGACTATCTATTTGTGGCGAAATTTTCCTACGGCTATAGCCGGCATTCGCTGCCTCTGAGCCAACCCGCTTTCGCCGGCCGGCTCATGTTTCACGAACCGGATCGCGGCGATGTCGTGGTATTCAAGCTGCCGCGCGACCTCAAGACCGACTACATCAAGCGAATCGTCGGACTTCCGGGCGACACCATTCAGGTCAAGGAGGGCAGCCTCTACATCAATGGTGAGGTGGTAAAGCGTGAGCGCGTCGAGGATTTTGTGGAGCGCGATCGGTTCGGCAACGAGACCCGAATCCCGCAATATATCGAAACGCTGCCGAACGGCCGAGCGCACCGCATCGTCGAATTGAGCGACTTCGGCAGCCTGGACAACACGATGGTCTATACCGTGCCCGAAGGGCACTATTTCGCCATGGGCGACAATCGCGACAACTCGCTCGACAGTCGCATGCCGACCGCGGTTGGCGTGGGGTTCGTCCCCGCGGAGAACTTGGTGGGCCGCGCCGAGGTCCTGTTTTTCTCCGTCAACGGCAATGCCCAATTATGGGAAGTGTGGCGGTGGTTCGAAGGCATCCGATTCAGCCGGCTGCTGCGATCCATCGAGTGAGCGGGGTTTCCTCCGACCAGCCGGAATCCGTTCGGGAGTCCGTTACCCCGACCCCGGCTCCGCTGGCATCCATCCTCGGCCACGATTTCGCGCGACCGCAGCTGCTCGACAAGGCTCTGACCCATGCCAGCCTCGGGGAACGCGGCAGTGCCGCGCAGGCCCATGAATTCGAGCGCATGGAGTTTTTGGGGGACCGCGTTCTTGCCCTCGTCGTCGCCGATCTGTTGGTCCGCCGGTTCACCCAGGAACGGGAAGGCGAACTTGCCCGCCGCCTCGCCGCCCTGGTCAGCCGAGAAGCCCTGGCGACGGTCGCCCGCCGCATCGAGCTCGGACGGCATTTGCGCCTGTCTCGCGGCGAGGATGATTCCGGCGGCCGCGAAAATCCCGGAGTCCTTGCCGATGCCCTGGAAGCCGTGATCGCCGCCCTCTATCAGGATGGCGGCATGACGGTCGCGACGCGGTTTATCGAACGGGAATGGATGCCTCTGGTCGATTCCGCAATCGGCCCCCCGCGCGATCCAAAAACGGCCCTTCAGGAATGGGCGCAGGCGCGTGGCCGCCCGCTGCCGAGTTATCGGACCGTGGCCGCCGAGGGTCCGCCGCATCGCCCGGTCTTCACGGTTGCCGTGACGGTGGAGGGCGAAGAAGAAGCCGTCGCCAGCGGAAGCTCCAAGCGGGTAGCCGAACGGGCGGCCGCCGAACAACTCCTCAACCACCTGGAAAGAGATCGGTCGGCGCATGATTGACCAGCCGGTTGAATCCCCTGTGCAGCGCTGCGGCCTGGTCGCCGTCGTCGGCGCGCCCAACGCGGGAAAGTCGACGCTGGTCAACCGGCTCGTCGGCGCCAAGGTCAGCATTGTTTCACCGAGGGTACAGACGACTCGCACGCGGGTTACCGGAATCGCGGTCGCCGGAGCCGCGCAACTTGTCTTCATCGACACACCGGGGATTTTTAGATCGCCCAAGCGCCGCCTGGAACGGGCCATGGTCGATGCCGCGTGGCGGGGCGCGACCGATGCCGATGTCGTGCTTCTTGTCGTCGACGCGGCCAAGGGTATGGACGACGATGCCACCCGAATTCTGGAGGGATTGAAGGGCATCCATCGCCGAGCAGTGCTGACGCTCAACAAGATCGATCTCGTGAAGCCGCCAGTTTTGCTGCAATTGACCGAACAGATCGTCGGAAGCGGAATCATCACCGACACCTTCATGATCTCGGCGATCACCGGCGACGGAGTCGCCGACCTCAAGCGGTTCCTGGTTGAACACATGCCGCGTGGGCCCTGGCTGTATCCGGACGATCAGCTTTCCGACATGCCGGAGCGGTTGCTGGCCGCCGAAATCACCCGGGAGCAGGTCTTTAATCAACTGCGCCAAGAACTGCCCTATGCAATTTCGGTGGAGACCGAATCCTGGAAGGAATTCGACGACGGTAGCGCGAGGGTCGATCAGGTGATTTATGTCCAGCGCGAGGGGCAGAAAGCCATCGTCCTGGGCAAGGGCGGCTCGCAGGTAAAAAAGATCGGTGCCGCCGCGCGCAAGGAGCTGGAGAGCATCTTGGGACGCCGCGTGCATCTATTCCTCCACGTCAAACATCGCGACAATTGGTCGGAGGAGCGCAGCTATTATCGCGATTGGGGACTCGAATTCGAGGCCTAGGATCGTTGCGCAGAGTGTGGGTGCGGCACACGATCGGTATCTGGCCGAACCGCGCGCCTTTCGGTTGCCGCCGAATTCGGATAGAGCAGGCCCATGGATTGGTCCGATGAAGGCATCGTGCTGGGCGCGCGTAAACATGGCGAAAGCGCCGCGATCGTTTCGCTGCTGACGCGGAATCATGGCCGGCATATGGGTCTGGTCAGGGGGGGCGCCGGCCGAACCCGGCGCAATCTGATGGAGCCCGGAAACTTGTTGGATGCGGAGTGGCGGGCGCGACTGGCCGACCACCTCGGCACCTACACGGTGGAGCTTGATCGCGCGTATTCGGCCGCGGTTTTGGACGATCCGCTGCGTCTTGCCGTGCTGTCATCGGCCTGCGCCGTGGCCGATGGCGCCTTGCCGGAACGCGAACCCCACGCCACTATTTTTGCCTCGATGCTTCACCTTCTGGGCGGGTTGACCCGCGACAATGCCGGGGGCGAGGTGGCGGTTTGGTCCGCGCTGTATGTGCGTTGGGAACTCGATCTTCTCAGGGATTTGGGGTTCGGCCTCGATCTTTCGGTTTGTGCGGCCACCGGTTCTGAGGATGGCTTGGCTTACGTCTCGCCGCGCAGCGGACGTGCGGTTTCGCTGGCGGCGGGGGAGGCGTATCGCGACCGGCTGTTGTCGCTGCCCATGTTTCTCGCGGATGGATCGCTGCCGGCCGACATCGATCAGATTGCGCGGGGTCTAACGATGACCGGGTTCTTTCTCGAGCGGCACGTTTTTGGCGGGCTGAACAAGCCACTGCCGGCGGCTCGGGGGCGAATGGTCTCGCACTATCAACGCTTGGTGGGAAGCGCGCCTTCGGCTACTATATCTAGCAAATGAGTACCGCTAGCCAACCCTCGGGAGACATCCGAGAGAAGCCGTTCGCCGAGGCCCTGGGCGAACGTTATCTCTCCTATGCGTTGTCGACGATCATGGCGCGGTCGTTGCCCGACGTTCGCGACGGCCTCAAGCCCGTGCATCGGCGTTTGCTCTACGCCATGCTTCAACTTCGCCTCGACCCGGCCACCGGTTTCAAGAAATGCGCGCGGGTGGTTGGCGACGTCATCGGCAAATATCACCCCCATGGCGATGTCGCCGTTTATGACGCTCTCGTGCGCCTCGCGCAGTCCTTTGCCCAGCGTTACCCGCTGGTCGACGGCCAGGGCAATTTCGGAAATATCGACGGCGATAACGCCGCCGCCATGCGCTACACCGAGGCTCGCCTGACCGAGGTCGCCGCGGCCCTGCTTGAAGACATCGACCAGGATACCGTCGATTTTCGGGCAACTTATGACGGGGAAGGTGAGGAGCCGCTGGTGCTGCCGGCACGGTTCCCCAACCTTCTCGCCAATGGCTCGGCGGGCATCGCGGTCGGCATGGCGACGAGCATTCCGCCGCACAACGCGGGCGAGATCTGCGACGCGCTCCTTCACCTCATCAAATTTCCGAAGGCGACCATCGCCAAGCTGGTGGAATTCATGCCCGGCCCGGATTTTCCCACCGGCGGCGTCCTCGTCGAGGGGCGCGATTCGGTCATCGCCGCCTATGGTGCCGGGCGTGGCAGCTTTCGTTTACGGGCGCGGTGGGAGTCCGAAAAAACCGGGCTCGGTCAATATCGAATCATCGTCACGGAAATTCCCTACCAGGTTCAGAAATCACGCCTCATCGAGAAAATCGCCGAGCTGCTGACCGAGAAGAAATTGGCGTTGCTTGCCGATGTCCTGGACGAATCGACCGAGGACGTGCGGCTGGTGTTGGAGCCCAAGAGCCGCAATGTCGATCCGGCCGTGTTGATGGAATCGCTGTTCCGGCATACGGAGATGGAAGTCCGCATCCCGCTCAATCTCAACGTGCTGGACCGGACCAATACGCCGCGCGTGATGAATTTGCGGGACGCGCTGCAGGCCTTCCTCGATCACCGCCACGATGTGCTGCTGCGCCGCACGCGCCATCGGCTCGCCGAAATCGAGCGCCGGATCGAGGTATTGGCCGGCTATCTCATCGCTTATGTGAATCTCGACGAAGTCATTCGGATCATCCGCGAGGCCGAGGAGCCGAAGCCGGCTTTGATCAAGCGGTTCAAGCTGACGGACGCGCAGGCCGAGGCCATCCTCAACCTTCGCCTGCGTGCGCTGCGCCGCCTTGAGGAAGTCGCGATCCGCAGGGAACATGAGGCTCTGGGCGCCGAAAAGAAGGAACTGACGCAGCTCCTAAGGGATGAGGACCGACGCTGGAAGGCCATCGCGGCCGAGATCACGGACATCAAGAAACGCTTCGGGCCGGCAACCCCGCTTGGTCGCCGGCGTACGGAAATCGGGGACGCGCCGGCGCCGATCGTCGTGCCCATCGAGGCGCTGATCGAGCGGGAGCCCCTTACCGTCATCTGCTCAACCAAAGGCTGGATCCGCGCCTTGCGCGGCCGCCTGGCCGATGCGGGCGAGCTCAAATACAAGGAAGGCGATTCGGCGAAGTTTATTTTGCCTGCCGACAGCACGGACAGGCTCGTGGTGTTCGCGACGAACGGGCGATTTTACACCATTGCCGCCGATCGGTTGCCGCGCGGTCGTGGCGATGGCGAGCCGCTCCGGCTGATGATCGATCTTGCCAATGACCATGATCTGGTTGCGCTGTTCGTTCATAAACCTGGCCGGAAATTGGCGGTCGCCGCCGCCGACGGACGTGGTTTTATCGTGGCCGAGGACGAGGTCATCGCGCAGACCCGGGCCGGTAAGCAAGTCCTCAACGTCGCCGGTGACGTCGAAGCGAAAATCTGCGTTCCCGCGGAGGGTGATGCCGTCGCGGTCCTGGGCGACAACCGTAAGCTCTTGGTCTTCAAACTCGACGAGCTGCCGGAAATGTCCCGCGGACGGGGCGTGATCTTGCAGAAATTCCGCGAAGGTGGTCTTGCCGATCTTAAGGTCTTCACGCTCGCCGAAGGTTTGTCCTGGAAGATCGGCGACCGCGTTCAAATCGAGACCGCGATTGAACCGTGGGTCGGCGCGCGCGCCCAGGCCGGTCGTTTACCGCCGCAAGGCTTTCCGCGGGCGAATAAATTTGGCTGATATTGGCTCCGGGGCCAGATCGTCCCGGGCATGAAAAGGAGTCACTCATGGCACGTTT
>CANFCX010000013.1 GCA_947445225.1 Rhodospirillales bacterium | reverse complement strand
CGCTATTTCCTCGACAATCTGACCAACTGGATTCTCGAGCTCGATCGCGGCCGCGGCATTCCTTACGAGGGCAACTACACCGCGTGGCTGGGGCAGAAGCAGCAGCGCCTGGCCCAGGAAGGCAAGGAAGAAGGCGCGCGCCAGGCCAAGAGCAAGGCGCGCATCACGGCGTATGAATCGTTGGTCGCCGAAAGCCGCGACCGGGCGCAGGAAGGCGCGCAAATCCCGATCACGCCCGGCCCGCGCCTGGGCAATGTCGTGATCGAGGCCGAGAATCTGAAAAAGGGATTCGGCGAAACCTTGCTGATCGAGAATCTCAGCTTCCGGCTGCCGCCCGGCGGCATCGTCGGCGTGATCGGACCCAACGGCGCCGGCAAGACCACCCTGTTCCGCATGATCACCGGCCAGGACCAGCCCGACGCCGGCACCCTGCGCGTGGGCGATACGGTCAAAATGGCCTATGTCGACCAATCGCGCGACACCTTGGCCGCCGACAAATCGGTGTGGGAGGAAATTTCGGGCGGAACCGACGAAATCGAGGTCGGCAGCCGAAAAATGCCGAGCCGGGCTTACGTCGCTTCATTCAACTTCAAGGGCGCGGACCAACAGAAGAAAGTCGGTCAGCTTTCGGGCGGCGAACGCAACCGCGTGCACCTCGCCAAGATGCTGCGCACCGGCGGCAATCTGCTGCTGCTCGACGAGCCGACCAACGATTTGGACATCGATACGTTGCGCGCCCTGGAAGAAGCCTTGCTCGAATTCCCGGGCTGCGTGGTCGTGATCAGCCACGACCGCTGGTTCCTGGACCGAATCGCCACCCACATGTTGGCCTTTGAAGGCAACAGCCAGGTTTTGTGGTTCGAGGGAAATTACCAGGAATACGAGGCCGATCGCCGCCGCCGGTTGGGTGCCGAGGCCGATCAGCCCCACCGCATCAAATACAAACCCCTGACGCGGTGATCCCGGCCGCCGGAAACCCGATGTCGTCTACTCGGTGCGGCTTTCGGGAACCGTCGGCAGCGCCGTGGCCGACGGGCCTCCGCCGTTGGATGGATCACCCTCGGACTTAAGGGAGGCTGTCTTTTCTCGCATCGTGTCGAGGAGCCCGGAGACCTTGCCCCCGCCGCGTTGGATGACAGCCCCGAATTCGTCACGCTGCGTCACCACCATGCTTACGCCCTCGACGATGACATCGATGATCTTCAGGGAACCCGATTCGACGGTGACACGCCAATCGACCCGCACATTCGTCGCGGTCGGTCGGACGATTTCGCCCGTGATCACCGTGTCGGTTCCGGCGGGGCGGCTTTGAGCGATCTTGTAGCTCTCGCCGGAATATTCGGCGAAGCGACTGGCATAGATCTGGACGATCAGATCCTCGAAGAGCCGCAAATAATCGGCCCGCTCCGCCTCGGTCGCGACCCGCCAGTAACGGCCGAGCACGTTGCGCGCGATCGAATCGACGTCGAAGCTTTCGCGGAGCAGCACGCGAAACCGCCGGTTGCGTTCGGCGACAGGCAAATCCTTGCCGGCCAGCTCGTTGATCGCCCGATCCGAAAGGACTTTCACGAATTGCCCGGGATCGGGCTTGGCGGCTTGCGCGTTTACCCGAATCGGAAAGGCGGACGCGGCAACGCAAGCCGCGGCTGCGGCGAGGACAAATCTACGGCTAATCATTGAACGGTCGATTGCCTGTCTGTAGCGATGACTTCGGGCGCCACGGAACCCTCGAATCGGGTCATCCCGGGATCGATGTCCCCGGGTTGGCCATTGCGAATCTCGTCACTGCGCCGCTGACGATAGAGGCTGCGAATGGTCGCGTAGAAATCGATGGATTTCTTCTCAAGGTCGTCGAGCGATTCGATGTTGCGCGAGCGCGTGTCGATACCAGTCGCCGCGACGCGCGCGATCGGGATCCAATCGCGATCCCTGTCGCGCGCTATGTAATTGACGGGATCAACGAAGGAATCGACGGCCAAACCGGCCGCGTCGCGGAAATTCGACGGCCCAAAGATCGGCAGGACAAGATACGGCCCTTCGCCCATGCCAAGCGCACCCATGGTCTGTCCGAAATCTTCCTCATGCCCGGGATAACCCCAACCCTTGGCCACATCCATCACGCCCAATACGCCAACGGTCGAATTGACGGCGAAGCGGACCAGCGTGACATAGGCGCGTTCGGGATTGATCTGCGCGACATCGTTTAGGAACGTCCAGGGGTGTCGCAGGTTGAATAGGGCGTTGTTCACACCGTTGCGGACCGGCTGCGGGAAGACTTGACGATAGATCACGGCGGTCGGCCTCAAGATGAGTCTGTCGAGCCACAGGTTCAATTCAAACATTGTTCGATTGAACGGCTCGAGTGGATCACGGGTTTCTTGAACCTGGGCGATTTTTTCGGGTGTATTGAGCATGACGCAGCCGGAACTGAAGAGCGCCGCGCCAAGAACGGCGGCCCGACACCAACGGAGCGAACCCAATCGATGCAATGTCTTCATCATTTTCCGTCTTTGGCCCATGGTTCCATGCCGTGTACCGCCCACGATTGCAGTGTCCGCCCCGGCCGGGCGGGGCGATCACCGCAATATTGACCGTTTCACCAAATTGCCTCTTCGGCAACCCGAATTTCCCCTATCACACCAAGTGTTAAAATAAAAGCTCACCACCCGGCGCAGCGTTTCGATACGCGGTCGTTGTGACAAATTTGCCGCTTGCGACGGCCACATTCCCGATGTTAATTCAGTGCAATATATAAATATGTTTATATCTGCGTCTGGCCTCCGGCGATTGGATGACATCGATGGATTTGGAACGACTATTGGCGGCCTTGCGCGCCGCGGCCGAACCCACGAGGCTTAGAATCCTTGCGGTCCTGGCGCAATCGGAACTCAGTGTCAGCGACCTTGTCCATATCCTCGGTCAGAGCCAGCCGCGCGTCTCCCGCCATCTCAAGCTGCTGTGCGATGCCGGCTTGCTCGATCGATTTCGCGAAGGCAATTGGGTGTTTTTTCGCATGGCCGACGACGACCGCTCGGGGACCATCTGCCGGCTGCTCACCAAGCTGGTCTCCGCGGACGATCCGGCGATTCGGCTCGACCGCCAGCGGCTCGAAACATTAAGACGCGCGCGGGCCGAATCGGCGAGCCGGTTTTTCAGCGAAAACGCGGCGCGGTGGGCGGAAATCCGGTCGCTCCACATCGACGAGGCCGAGGTCGAGCGGGCCCTGCTCGGACTCCTGCCCGAGGGCGGCGTGCACGATTTCCTCGATGTCGGCACCGGAACCGGGAGGATTCTCGACGTGCTCGGCCGGCATGCGGTCCGCGGTATCGGCATCGACCAATCCCGCGAAATGCTGGCTCTCGCGCGCGCCAATCTTCAGGCCGCCGGCTTGGCCCATTGCCAGGTTCGCCACGCGGACATGTACCAACTTCCCTGGCCGGATGAATCATTCGATCTGGTCTCGATTCATCAAGTGCTGCATTTCGCCGAATCGCCGGCCGAAGCGGTGGTCGAGGCCGCCCGTGTCCTGCGTCCCGGCGGCAGGCTGATCGTGGTTGACTTCGCCCCGCATTCCCTCGATTTCCTGCGCCGCGACCAGGCCCATCGCCGCTTGGGATTCGCCGATGATGAAATCGCCGGCTTCTTCCGCCGCGCCGGGCTTGGATCGGGCGATACCATCCGGCTGCCCGGCCGCAAATTGACGGTGCAAATCTGGGTCGCCGGCCGCCCGGCGGCCAAGCGCGATTCGGCCGCGCGGGCATTGGCCAGGGTATCGACATGAATGACACGCAGGTTCGGCAGGCCCTGATCGGCGGCGCGCCGATCGCCGATGGGCTGCAAGTATCCTTTGAATTTTTTCCGCCCAAGACCGAGGACATGGAGCGCACGTTGTGGGCCTCCATCCAGAGGCTGATGCCGCTACGACCGCAATTCGTCTCGGTGACCTATGGCGCCGGCGGCACGACTCGCGACCGCACCCACGCCACGGTGCGCCGGCTGCGCACGGAGACGCCGCTCAACCCGGCGGCCCATCTGACCTGCATCGGCGCCCGCCGCGACGAGATCGATTCCATCGCCCGCGACTATTGGGATGCCGGAATTCGTCACATCGTCGCGCTGCGCGGGGATCAGGCACCGGGGGCCGGGCCCTACCAGCCCAATCCCGAAGGGTATGCCTACGCGTCCGATCTGGTTGCCGGCCTCCGTCGCATCGCCGATTTCGAAATCAGCGTCGCCGCCTATCCCGAATCGCATCCGGAGGCGACCAGCCCGGAAGCCGATCTCGACAATCTGAAGCGCAAGATCGATGCCGGCGCCACCCGCGCGATCACCCAATTTTTCTTCGACGTCGAGATTTTCTTGCGGTTCCTGGATCGCGTACGCAAGGCCGGCATCACCGTGCCGATCGTGCCTGGCATCCTGCCGGTGACGAATTTCGCCCAACTCGTCAAATTCAGCGCCGCCTGCGGGGCGAGTGTGCCGCGCTGGCTTGCCGGTTTGTTCGAGGGTCTGGACACCGATCCCGAAACCCGCAAGCTGGTCGCCGCCACGGTTGCCGCCGAGCAATGCCGCCGACTCCAGGACCACGGCATCGGCGAATTCCACTTCTACACGCTGAACCGCGCCGATTTGACCTATGCGATCTGTCATATTCTCGGCATGCGTCCGCGCCCAACCGCCTAACCCTCAGCCAAAGACACATCATGGCCCATTTTCTCGATGTCCTTTCCGACCGCGTTTTGTTGTGCGACGGCGCCATGGGCAGCCGCGTGCAGGCCATCGATCTCGACACCGAAAAGGACTATCTCGGCAATGAGAACTGCACCGAGATTCTCAATGAGAGCCGCCCCGACGTCGTGCGCGATATCCATCGCGGCTATTTGGCGGCCGGCGCCGACGCCGTGGAAACCAACAGCTTCGGCGGCTCCCCGATTACGCTCGGCGAGTTCGGCCTAAGCGACCGCGCCTTCGCCCTTAACCGGCGGGCGGCGGAGCTGGCGCGCGAAGCCATCGCCGATTTCGCGCATGACGGCCGGCCGCGCTTCGCGCTGGGCTCCATCGGTCCGGGAACCAAGCTGCCGAGCCTCGGGCATATCGATTACCAAACGGCGGAAGATGGCTTCGCCATTCAGGCCGCGGGATTGATCGCCGGCGGCGTCGACGCCTTCCTGATCGAGACCTGCCAAGACCCGCTGCAGATCAAGGCGGCGGTGAACGGCATCAAACGCGCGTTGGCCGAAGCCAAGCGCGACCTGCCGATCATGGTCCAGGTCACGGTCGAGACCACGGGCACCCTGCTCGTCGGCACCGACATCGCCGCCGCCGCCACCATCGTCAACGCGTTGGACGTGCCGATCGTCGGCCTCAATTGCGCGACCGGGCCGCAGGAAATGGTCGAACACGTCAAATTCCTGTCGCAGAACTGGCCGGGCCTGATCTCGATCCAGCCCAATGCCGGCCTCCCGGAACTGGTCGACGGACGCACGCATTACCCGTTGCGCCCCGAGGACCTCGCCCGTTGGCTCGAACGTTTCGTCGTCGAAAACGGCGTCAACATGATCGGCGGTTGCTGCGGTACCGACACCCCGCATATCGAGGCGCTCGATCGCCTGCTGCGCAAGCTCGGCGGCGACCGTCCGCGCCCGGCCCCGGTCAAGCGCAGCCCCGTTTGGGTGCCGTCGCTGGCCTCGCTCTACGGCCAGGTCCCGCTGCGCCAGGAAAACGCATATCTGTCGATCGGCGAGCGCTGCAACGCCAATGGCAGCCGCCTGTTCCGCAAGATGCAGGATGAAGGCAACTGGGATGGCTGTGTCGAGATGGGGCGCGAACAGCAACGCGAAGGCTCCAACGCGCTCGACATCTGCACCGCCTTCGTCAGCCGGGACGAAGTCGCCGACATGACCGCGATGGTGACCCGCCTGCGCGGCGCGGTGGCGGCGCCGCTGGTCATCGATTCGACCGAGCTGATCGTGCTGGAAGCCGCGCTCAAGCTTTACGGCGGCAAGGCCATCATCAACTCGATCAATTTCGAGGATGGCGAGGAGCCGGCGGCCGCCCGCATGAAACTCGCCAAACGTTTCGGCGCGGCGGTGATCGCCTTGACGATCGATGAGCCCGGCATGGCCAAGGACGCCGACCGCAAGCTGCTCATCGCTCAGCGCCTGCATGATTTCGCCTGCGGGAAATTCGGGCTGCCGGCCAGCGATCTGCTCATCGACCCGCTGACCTTCACCATCTGCACCGGCAATGACGACGACCGCAAACTCGGGCTGTGGACGCTCGACGGTATCGCGCGCATCCGCGAGGCGCTGCCCGAATGCCAGATCATCCTCGGCCTTTCCAATATCTCCTTCGGGCTGAACCCGCCGGCGCGGCAGGTGCTCAATTCGGTGTTCCTCGACCACGCGCTCAAACGCGGGCTGACCGGCGCCATTGTCCATTTCAGCAAGATTCTGCCGCTGCACAAATTGAGCGAGGACGAGGTACGGATCGCCGAGGATCTGATCTACGACCGGCGCCGCGAAGGGTATGACCCGCTGCAAGCCTTCATGGCCCTGTTCGAGGGCCGCTCCACCGAGGCGAAGGTGGCGAAGAAACGGCCGGAAACCGTGGAGGAGCGCCTGAAACAGCGCATCGTCGACGGCGACCGCCAAGGGCTCGAAGGTGATCTCGACGAAGCACTGACCACCCATAAGCCGCTCGACATCGTCAACACGATCCTGCTCGACGGCATGAAGGTCGTCGGCGATCTGTTCGGCTCCGGCAAGATGCAGTTGCCCTTCGTCCTCCAATCCGCCGAGACCATGAAAAGAGCCGTCGCCCATCTCGAACCGCACATGGAACGGCTCGAGGGGACGCAGAAGGGCACCATCGTGCTGGCCACGGTGAAGGGCGACGTCCACGACATCGGCAAGAATCTCGTCGACATCATCCTGACCAACAACGGCTACAGGGTCGTCAATCTCGGCATCAAACAACCGATCGCCAACATCATGGCGGCGGCGACCGAACATCGCGCCGACGCCGTGGGCATGTCGGGCCTTTTGGTCAAATCGACCGTGGTGATGCGGGAGAATCTCGAGGAAATGACGCGCCAGGGAATCTCGGTTCCGGTCTTGCTCGGCGGTGCGGCGCTGACGCGGCGCTATGTCGAGGAGGAATGCGTCACCGCCTATGGTCCCGGCCGCGTGGCCTATGCCAGCGACGCCTTCGACGGCCTCGATCTGATGGACAAGGTGGTGACCAACCGCTTCGACGAGCATGTGAAGGTCGCCGTCGCAAAAAGGGCGGCCCGGCCGTCGACCAGCAAGAAGCGACTCGGCGAGGCGGCGGCCCCTACGCGCCCGGTCGATTACGAGGAAATCCGCACGCGCCGGTCGGAGCTGGCCAAGGGCGCGCCCGTCCCCGTGCCGCCGTTCTGGGGCGGAAGGCTCGTCGAACGCGTGCCGCTGAAGACGCTGGTGCCCTATCTCAACGAGACCATGCTGTTTCAATTCCAGTGGGGCTTTCGCAAGGCCGGGCGCACGCGCGAGGAATTCAAGACCTACGCCGCCAAGGAACTGCGCCCCATCCTGTTCCGCATGCTCGAACGCTGCGCGCGCGAATCGATTCTCGCGCCGCAGGCGGCCTATGGCTATTGGCCCTGCGTTTCCGACGGCGATTCGGTGATCCTGTTCGATCCCGCCAGCGACAAGGAAGTCGCGCGTTTTGCCTTCCCCCGCCAGAATCGCGACGGCGGGCTGTGCATCGCCGATTTCTTCCGCGACCGATCGAGCAACGAACGCGACGTCATCGGCCTGCAGGTTGTCACCGTGGGCAACCGTGCCTCCGAGGTCGCCCGCGAATGGTTCGCCGACAACCACTACCAGGACTACCTTTATCTCCATGGCGTCTCGGTGGAGATGGCGGAGGCGCTTGCCGAATACATGCACACCAAGGTGCGGGCCGAACTCGGCTTCGCCGACGAAGACGCGCGCGACATGGACAAGCTGCTGAAGCAGAACTATCGCGGCTCGCGTTATTCCTTCGGTTATCCGGCTTGCCCGAACCTCGAGGATCAGCGGATGCTGCTCGAATTGTTGGGCGCCGATCGCATCGGCATCGTCATGAGCGACCAGGATCAGCTCCACCCCGAGCAAAGCACCTCGGCGATCGTCGTTCACCATCCCCAGGCGAAGTATTTCTCGGTCTGATCTGGTTGTTTCGGCTTTCGTAGGCGCTGCTGCTGCACTGCAAAAAAACGATTGGCAAAGAAGAGGCGACGCGGCATGTTCGGCCCTCCGCGCTGCCCTAAATCAATCCGGGGCTTGCAGCCGGTGGGCGAGACGGGAGATTGTCGCAGGTAATGAAACTGGCCATCGTCAAAGAACGTCGGGCGGGCGAATTGCGGGTCGCCGCTTCGCCGGATACCGTCAAGCGCCTGAAGGGCCTGGGTCTCGAAATCGCGATCGAGGCCGGAGCCGGGGCCGGCGCGTCCTTTACCGACAAGGCCTATGAAGATGCCGGCGCCGTCATCTTGGGCGACGCGGCCGCCGCACTCGCGGATGCCGATATCGTGCTCAAGGTTCAACGCCCGCTGTCGCCGGCCGAGGGCGGACCCGACGAACTGTCCCTGATGAAAAAGGGCGCGGCCCTGATCGGCCTGCTTGCCCCCTATCAAAACCGCGACCAGCTTCGCAGCTATGCCGCGCGCGGGATCATGGCTTTCGCCATGGAGCTGGTGCCGCGCATCAGCCGCGCGCAAAGCATGGACGTGTTGTCATCCCAGGCCAATCTCGCCGGCTATCGCGCCGTGTTGGATGGCGCCACCGAATTCGGCCACGCTTTGCCCATGATGATGACCGCGGCGGGCACCGTGCCGCCCGCGCGAGTCATGATCTTCGGCGTCGGCGTCGCCGGGTTGCAGGCGATCGCCACGGCCAAACGCCTGGGTGCCATCGTCAGCGCCACCGATGTGCGCCCGGCGACGAAGGAACAGGTCGAAAGCCTCGGCGGCACCTTCGTCGCCGTCATGGACGAGGAATTCCAACAGGCGCAAACCGCCGGCGGTTACGCCAAGGAAATGTCCGAATCCTACAAACAGAAACAAGCCGCCCTGATCGCCGAGACCATCAAGAAGCAAGACATCGCCATCTGCACCGCCTTGATCCCAGGCCGGCCGGCGCCGGTGTTGATCAGCGAAGAGATGGTCAAATCCATGAAGCCGGGCTCGGTGATCGTCGATCTCGCGGTCGAGGCCGGCGGCAATTGCCCCTTGAGCGAGCCGGGCAAGGTCGTGGTCAAACACGGCGTCACCTTGGTTGGGCATTTGAACGTGCCGAGCCGAATCGCGGTCGACGCCAGCGCGCTTTATTCCAAGAACCTGCTTAACTTCCTGACCCCGATGATCGACAAGGACACCAAGCTGCTCAAGATCGACGCGAACGACGAAATCGTCAAAGGCACCCTGCTCACCCGTGACGGCGCGGTCGTTCATTCCGCTTTCGTCAGCGCCTAACGAGGTCAGCGCCATGGATCCAGCCCTCGTCGCCGAACACGCCGCCAAGCTCGCCACCGATACCGCGCGGCTCGCCGCCGATGCGGCCAGGCTCGCGCTGGAGAGTTCACAGGTGATCCCCGCCGCGGGCGGTGCCGCCGGCGATCCGTTCACCGTCGGTTTGACCGTCTTCGTGTTGGCCTGTTTCGTCGGGTATTACGTGGTCTGGCGGGTGACGCCCGCGCTCCATTCGCCGCTGATGGCCGTGACCAACGCCATCTCCAGCGTCATCATCGTTGGCGCGCTGCTCGCCGCCGGCCCGGCCGAGGTCACGCTGTCGCAAGTCTTCGGCTTCATCGCGGTGATCCTCGCCTCCATCAATATCTTCGGCGGTTTCGTTGTCACGCAACGCATGCTGTCGAAGTTCAAGAAAAAGAAAGAGGCCGCGCGGTGAACGAGACGGTTTCCACGCTGGCCTATCTGGCCGCGTCGATCTGCTTCATCATGGCCCTGCGGGGCCTGTCGTCGCCGGAGACATCGCGCGGCGGGAATTTCTATGGCATCGCCGGCATGGTCATCGCCATGGCGACGACGCTGGCCCTGCCCGGCGTCGTCAGCTACGGGATGATCCTGACCGGGGTCGTCATCGGCGGCGCCATCGGCACGTTCATCGCGCTGCGGATCCAGATGACCGCCCTGCCGCAGCTGGTCGCCGCCTTCCACAGCCTGGTCGGCCTGGCCGCGGTCCTGGTCGCGGCGGCGGCGCTGTATCGGCCGGAGGCTTTCGGCATCGCCGTGGCTGGCGTCATCAAGACCGCCAGCTTGGTCGAGATGGGCATCGGCACGGCCATCGGCGCCATCACCTTCACCGGCTCGCTCATCGCCTTCGCGAAACTTCAGGCGCTGATCACCGGCAAGCCGCTCGTCTTCGCCGGTCAGCATATATTGAACGCCGCGCTGGGCGTGGTGGTTGTGTTGTTCACGGTCTGGCTGGCGGCCAGCGGCAGCGCCGTGGCCTTCTGGCTGCTGGTGCTGGCGTCCTTCGCGCTTGGGTTCCTGTTGATCCTGCCGATCGGCGGCGCCGACATGCCGGTTGTCATTTCGATGCTCAATTCCTATTCCGGCTGGGCCGCGGCGGGCATCGGATTCACCCTGCACAACAACGTCCTGATCGTGGTCGGGGCGCTGGTCGGTTCCTCCGGCGCCATCCTCAGCTACATCATGTGCAAGGGGATGAACCGCTCGATCTTCAACGTCATCCTGGGCGGCTTTGGCACCGAAGGCGGCGTGGCGGCCGACGCCGCGGCGGGCGACCGCATGGTCAAGCCCGGCAGCGCCGAAGACGCGGCCTTCATCATGAAAAACGCGAGTTCGGTCATCATCGTGCCCGGCTATGGCATGGCCGTGGCCCAGGCCCAGCACGCCTTGCGCGAAATGGCCGATTTGTTGAAGAAAAGCGGCGTCACCGTGCGTTATGCGATCCATCCGGTCGCCGGCCGCATGCCCGGCCATATGAACGTGCTGCTCGCCGAAGCCAACGTGCCTTATGACGAGGTCTTCGAGCTGGACGAAATCAACCGCGATTTCGCCCAGGCCGACGTCGCTTATGTCATCGGCGCCAACGATGTGACCAACCCGGCCGCCAAGACCAATCCGCAAAGCCCGATCTACGGCATGCCGATTCTTGATGTGGAAAAGGCAAAGACGGTTCTGTTCGTCAAACGCTCCATGGCCTCGGGTTATGCCGGCGTGGAGAACGAACTGTTCTATCGCGACAACACGATGATGTTGTTCGGCGACGCCAAGAAGATGTGCGAGGAAATCGTCAAGGCCCTGTAGGGCGCCGAACCCTTCCAGCGTTGACCGGTTCGGCTCCGACGCATATCGTCACGTCATGACGGAAATCGATTCAGCGGCAAAACGGCTGGACCAGGCGGTGGCGCGGCTTGAGATCGCGATCAAATCGCGCGCGGCTCCGGCTGGCAAACCTCCTCCCGGCGCACAGGCCAACATCGCGGCTTTGGGCCGCAAGCTCGACGCCACCATCGCGCGGCTGAAAACCATGTTGGGCGACTGACATGGCGCAAGTCATGGTCACGATCCATGGCCGGCGTTATCCCGTGGCTTGTGATGACGGCCAGGAAGCGCATGTCGCCCGGCTCGCCGAATATGTCGACCGGCGTTTGGGCGAGCTGGCGGCGAAGGCCGGCCCGCAGGTCAACGAAAGCCTCCTGCTCGTGCTGACCAACCTGTTGATCGCCGACGAATTGACCGATGCTTATGAAGATCTCGCCGAGCTGCGCGCCAAGGGCGAGGGCGCCGCGGGCGACGGCAAACTTGGCGAGGGGCTCGATGCGCTGGCTTCCCGCGTGGAGGCCCTGGCCGCGAGACTCGAACGCGCCTGACCCGCCGGCCATGAATTCCGAAGCGATCCTGCGACTGAGCGAAGCGATCGCCGAGGATTCGCTGCGCGGGGCCAGCGAAGGTGACCTGCTGCAAGGGCTCTGCGCCCGCGCCGTCGCCGCCGGCCTGCCGCTGAAACGCGCGGCACTGGGCATCGACACGCTGCACCCCGTCCTCGGCGGGCATCTTTTCGTGTGGAACCGCGATACCCCGGCCGTTCGGCGCGACGAATATAAACGCAGCACCGGCCTGGACGAATCCGAAGGCTGGCTCAACAGCCCGTTCAATTATTTGCTGAAAAGCGGCGAGTGCATTTTGCGCCGGCGAATCGAGAACACCCCGAAACCGGCGGATTTTCCTATCCTCGACGATTTGCGCGCCGAGGGCGCCACCGACTATCTGGCCTTCACCAACCGCTTTGGCGAGGGTGCGGTGATCGGCACGATGGATTGCGTTTATTCGTCGTGGACCGGGGATCGCCCCGGTGGTTTCACCGACGATGAGGCCCAGGCGCTGGAGCGGCTCGTCCCGATCCTCGCCATCGCCATCCGCGGCGTTTCGGTCGCACGCATCGCCCACACCCTGGTCGAAACCTATCTCGGCCACGACGCCGGGAGCCGCGTGCTCAAAGGCAATATCGAACGCGGCGTGTCCGAACCCATTCGGGCGGTACTGTGGTTGAGCGACCTCCAGGGCTTTACCAAAATCGTCGATCGCACGGCTGCGGACCAGATCGTTCCCTTGCTCAACGACTACGCCGATTGCCTGGTCTCCGCGATCCACGCCAATGGCGGGCAGGTCCTGAAATTCATGGGCGACGGCATCCTGGGCACCTTCGCGCTGGACACGGCCGAAAATGCCTGCCGCCGCGCCCTGGCCGCGGGTGATGCCGCTTTCGCCGGATTGGCGGAGGTGAATAAACGCCGGAGCGCCGCCGGTCTGCCGATCACACGTTTCGATCTGGCCTTGCATATCGGCGAGGTCTTTTACGGCAATATCGGCAGCGCCGAACGCCTGGATTTCACGGTTGTCGGTCCGGCGGTCAATGAACTCGCGCGGATCGAGGCCATGGGCCGTTCGCTGGAGCAGGAAGTGATTCTGTCCTCCGCCTTTGCCGCCTCCGCCGGAGAATCCCGCGGCCGGCTCGTCTCGCTCGGCCGTTATGCCTTGCGCGGCGTGAGTGAACCGCAGGAGTTGTTCACGCTGCTGCGTCCATCGGCTGGGTGAGCGAGGCCCATTGCCGCACGTGCGGATAGGGACTAGATGTATCGGTGGGGCGGACGCTGCGCGGTGCGTCAGGTTCGCTAATCCCTGGGCCAATAGTGACCTCTAGGGAGCTGTCTCTGGCGAAGCCTTGGCTTCATCATATGGCGCCCACCTGCACAAGCAGGCCACAGAGGATCAGCAATAGCCAACGGCCTTTGCGGCCCCGCCCCACCTTCTCCCAGCGCCGGAAAACGCCGCGATGAGTGGCGACATCGATAAAGCCGCCCTCCGCCGCGAGGCGGTTTCGCGCCGTGCGGCCATCGCCGCCGCGCAATCGGATTCTCCCGTGGCCGGCGAAAGGCTGCGCGATCGCTTCCTGGCGGCCATCACCCTGCCCGCCCAGACGGCGGTGAGCGGCTATTGGCCCATGCGCGACGAAATCGACCCCCGCCCGCTGCTGCGGGAACTGCATCGCCGTGGCCACGCCATCGGGTTGCCGGTCGTCTTGAGAAAGGGCGAGCCCCTGATCTTCCGAAGCTGGCGCCCCGGCGACACACTCCTCAGCGGCGCCTTCGGTGTCTCGCTCCCCGCCGAGGATCGCGCCGAAATCAGACCGGACGTCGTGATCGTGCCCCTGCTCGCCTTCGATTCCGCCGGTCACCGGCTGGGTTATGGCGGCGGTTATTACGATCGCACGCTGGCCCGGTTGCGACGGGGCGGCCGCGCCGTGTTGGCCGTGGGCGTCGCTTATGCCGGGCAGCAGGTTCCGCGCATTCCCACTGGCGAACACGACCAGAAACTGGATTGGGTCGTCACCGAGGCCGGCGCGACCAGGATCGAATAAGACAACCGCCGGCTCAAGCCCGCCAGGCCTAGGCGGGATCGTCGGGAAGGTTGAAGGCCGCGATGCGTTGAATCACGGCCGGCCGCGGTTCGGCCACCTCGCCATGTTCGTAGGCGACAACGCGCAGCCTTCCCCGCGCCAATTCGAGCAGCTCCCCGCTCCGCAGCAAGAAGGCCGGATTGGCCGGCCGTCCGAATTTTTCATTGCCGCGCGCAAAGGTCTCGTAGATCAGCAATCCCCCGGGCGCCAAGGCGGCAAGGATGGCCGGGAACAACGGCCGATACAGGTAGTTGGTGACCACGATCGCGGCGAAACGCCGATCGCCAAGCGGCCAGGGCGAGCCGTCCTCGAGATCGGCGGCCCGGATTTCGATGCCGGCGGCGCCGGTAAGATCGGCGAGCGCGGAAACGTCCTTGTCGACGGCCACCGCGGGATGTCCTCGTTCCGACAGGTAGCGAACATGGCGGCCGGCGCCCGCGCCCAGATCGAGAACGGTGCCGCCCTTCGGTATCAGCTCGGCGAAGCGCCGGACCCAAGCGGAGGCGGGTAGAGTTTCGGAATGCCCCCGCGGCGAGGGGTTTATTTCGCTGTCTTTAACCATTTTGTGGCACTATCCCCCGCGCAGCCCAAATTTGACACTGTTATCGGGGTACTATATCCCCTCGCCGAATTGGGAAAAGCGGGGCCTTGATGATCCTGTTCGATCTCAAATGTGAAGGCGACCACGTGTTCGAGGCTTGGTTCAAGGACGGGGCGACGTTCGACCGCCAAAGTTCCAAGAAACAGGTCGCGTGCCCGGTCTGCGGTTCCGCGGCGGTGTCCAAGGCCCCGATGGCCCCGCGCATCGGCCGGGGCGCCGAAGAACCCGCCACCACACCCACCCCGCCGGCCGCTTCGGATGCGGCTCGCGTAGCCCCGGTGATCCGCCAATTGCAGGAACTGCGCCGGATGATCGAGGCGAACGGCCACTATGTCGGGCCGAATTTCCCGGAGGAAGCGCGCAAGATCCATTACGGCGAGACCGAGAAGCGCAACATCTATGGCGAGGCCACCGACGACCAAGCCAAGGACCTCGCCGAGGAAGGCGTGGAGTTCCGGAAAGTTCCCTGGATCAACCGCCACAATTCCTAGCGCCGCGCGGAATCCCGATCAGGCCTTGACCGCGAAGGCCAGGTAATTCACTCCCAAATCCTCGCCCAGGCTCCAGGTATCGGTGAGCGGGCGATAACCCAGGCCCTTCAGGCTGGTAACTTCCAGCCCGACCTGTCGCGCCTCGCGGGCGAGTTCGGACGGCCTTACGAATTTCTGCCAATCATGGGTGCCGCGCGGCAGCCAGCCCAGCAGATATTCCGCGCCGACGATAGCGACCAGGAAGGCCCGCGGCGTGCGGTTGAGGGTCGAGGCCACCAACGCGCCGCCGGGTTTCACCAGCTTGGCGCAGGCGCTGAAAAAAGAACCGCGATCGGCCACGTGTTCGATCACTTCCAAGGCCAACACGACGTCGAATGTTTCGCCCGAAGCGGCCAAATCCTCGGCGGCGCAACACCGATAGTCGATATCGAGTTCGGATTGGGCGGCGTGGCGGCGGGCGACGTCGATGGCCGCTTCGGCCATGTCGATCCCCAGGACGGTCGCCCCCAGCCGGCGCATGGGCTCCGCGATCAAACCGCCGCCGCACCCGATATCGAGAACATCAAGCCCGGCGAAGGGCGCGATCACGGCCGGATCGCGGCCGGCATGGGCGGTGACCGCATCGCGGATGAAAGCCAGCCGCGCGGGATTGAGCCGGTGGAGCGGCCGAAAGCCGCCGGTCGGGTTCCACCAATCGGACGCCATGGCGTCGAATCGGGCGATCTCCGCCGCGTCGACGCTTCCCGTGGATGTGTGATCCTTCACGCTCGCCGTAACATTCATGATTGGGTCACTGAAAAATGCCGCGTATCCACCTTGCCTGCACCACCGGCCGTCAGTATGAATGCGTCACCCGGTCTGCGGCAATGGCCCGCTCGGCTTCTCCCACCCGCGAAGCCGGGCTTCGCGCCCGACCAACGTTTCGGCTAGTTCGAGTTCCTCATCCATGGCGCGCATCGTCCTGAAATTCGGCGGCACATCCGTCGCCGATGTCGACCGTATCAAATCCGCGGCCCGCAGGGTCAAGCGCGAAGTCGATGCCGGCAACGAAGTCGCCGTCGTGGTGTCGGCGATGGCGGGGGCCACCAACCAGCTTGTCGCCTGGACCAACCAGATAGCGACGCTGCACGATTCGCGCGAATACGACGTCATCGTCGCCGCCGGCGAACAAATCACCAGCGGATTGATGGCGATCGCGCTCCAGGAAATTGGCGTGCCCTCGCGGTCCTGGCTTGGCTGGCAGGTCCCCATCGCCACCGACAACGTCCATGGCAAGGCGCGCATCCAAAACGTCAACACCGACGCGCTCGAGGCCGGCATCAAGAAGGGCGAGGCCGCCGTGGTCGCGGGTTTTCAGGGCCAGGCGCCGGATGGGCGGGTGACCACGCTCGGCCGCGGCGGTTCCGATACCTCGGCCGTCGCGCTGGCCGCCGCCTTGGGCGCCGATCGGTGCGACATCTACACCGACGTCGACGGCATCTATACCTGCGATCCGCGAATCGTTACTAAGGCGCGTAAGCTCGATAAGATCACGTATGAAGAGATGCTGGAGATGGCCTCCCTGGGAGCCAAGGTTCTCCAAACCCGGTCGGTGGAGCTGGCCATGAACCGGCGCGTGCGCGTGCAGGTGTTGTCGAGCTTCGAGGATACGCCGGGAACATTGGTTGTGGACGAGGAAGAAATCGTGGAAAAACACGTCGTCAGCGGCATCGCCTATAATCGCGACGAGGCGAAGATCACGCTGAGCAAAGTCGCGGATCGGCCCGGCGTCGCGGCCGCCATTTTCGGGCCTTTGGCCGACGCGGCCATCAACATCGACATGATCGTGCAGAACGTGTCGGAGGACGGCCGCACCACCGACCTTACCTTCACCGTCGCCAAGGCCGATCTGGACCGGGCGGTCAGCACGCTCATATCGCGCCAGCAGGCCCTGGGCTTCCGCGACCTCCATGCCGACCCCGGCGTCGCCAAGGTTTCCGTCGTCGGCATCGGCATGCGCAGCCACGCCGGCGTTGCCCTCACCATGTTCCGCGCGCTGGCCGAAAAGGGCATCAACATCCAGGTCATCTCCACCTCGGAGATCAAGGTCAGCGTCCTCATCGGCGAGGATTACTTGGAACTCGCGCTGCGCACCCTGCATACCGCCTATGGGTTGGATGCCGCGTGACCCCTCGGATCGGGACGCGGCGCGCGCCCGGCTCGACAGCCTGTGGCGGCGAGGGCGGGAGTTTCTCGGTAGCGATGTAGCGATCATGGGCGGGGCGATGACCTGGGTGTCGGAACGGCACCTGGTCGCCGCCATGTCGAACGCGGGGGCCTTCGGCGTCATCGCCTGCGGCTCGATGTTGCCCGACAAACTCGCCGAGGAAATCGCGGCGACCAAGGCGCTGACCGATCGGCCGTTCGGCGTGAACCTGATCGTCATGCACCCGCAGCTTCTCGAACTCGCCGAAACCTGCATCCAGGCGAAGGTTGGGCATGTGGTACTGGCCGGCGGCTTGCCGCCCAACACCGTGCTCACCCGCCTCAAGGAATCGGGAACAAAGGTGATCGGCTTCGCGCCGGCGTTCGCGATCGCCCGCAAACTCGTGCGTTCGGGCATCGACGCCCTGGTGATCGAAGGCATGGAAGCGGGCGGACATATCGGCGCGGTCTCGACCAGCGTGTTGGCCCAAGAAATCCTGCCCCATGTGCGCGAGGTTCCGATCTTCGTCGCCGGCGGCATCGGGCGCGGCGAGGCGATCGTTTCCTATCTCGATATGGGGGCCGCGGGCTGCCAACTTGGCACGCATTTTGTGTGCGCTACCGAGTCGATTGCTCATCCTCGTTTCAAACAGGCCTTTATCCGGGCCGCGGCGCGCGATGCCATGCCTTCGCTCCAGCTCGATCCGCGATTTCCGGTGATTCCCGTGCGTGCCCTGGCCAACAAGGCAACCGAAACCTTCCTGGAAACGCAGCGCCAAGTCATCGACCGCTTCGAGGCCGGCGCATTGACGCAAAAAGACGCGCAGCTTGAAATCGAGCATTTCTGGGCCGGCGCCTTGCGCCGCGCGGTGATCGACGGCGACGTCGAATACGGTTCGCTGATGGCCGGCCAAAGCGTCGGCATGGTCACGCGTGAACAATCGACGGCCGAGATCATCGCCGAACTCGTGGACCAGGCGGTCGCGGCGCTGACCGCGCGCGCGGTCGCGGGCGAGTGATGCAATGGCCCAAGCCGACGATGTGTGGGCGGGCTCTCGGCGCCTCCTGCGGCACGTGCGCGACGCCATGGCCGCGCCCGGAACCGGTCAGCAGAGGCTCGATAAGGTCGTGCGCATCGTCGCCTCGGAAATGGTGGCCGAGGTGTGTTCGGTTTATGTGCGCCGCTCCGGCGACGTCCTCGAGCTTTTCGCCACCGAGGGACTAAGGCGCGAGGCCATCCACCGGACAAGGCTGAATGTCGGCGAGGGTCTGGTCGGAAACATCGCCGCCCAGTCCCGGCCCCTCGCCCTGGCCGACGCGCAATCCCATCCCGATTTCGCCTATCGGCCGGAGACCGGCGAGGAAATCTATCATTCGTTCATGGGTGTACCGGTGCTGCGCGGCGGCCGGGTCATCGGCGTGCTGGTCGTGCAGAACCGCAGCTTTCGCGACTACGACGAAGGCGAAATCGAGACGCTGCAGACGGTGGCCATGGTGTTGGCCGAGCTGATCGCCGGCGGCGGCTTGATCAGTGCCGAGGAATTAGCGCCCGCCGAAGGTATCGCGACGTTGCCGACGCGGCTCGAAGGCCGCGTGCTTAACGACGGTCTGGCCATGGGCGTGGCCGTCCTCCATCGGCCGCGCGTCACCATCACTCAGATGGTGGCCGAAGATGTGAATGCCGAACTCGGCCGCTTGCAGGACGCCGTCGCCGGCATGCGTTCGGCGCTCGACGACATGCTGGACGCCGCCGATGTCCGCGATGGCGGCGAACATCGTGAAATTCTCGAATCCTATCGCATGTTCGCCGACGACCGCGGCTGGGTCGCGCGTATCGGCGAGGCCGTGCACACCGGCCTAACCGCCGAGGCAGCGGTGCAGAAAGTGCAAGACGATACGCGCGCCCGCATGGCGCAGGCGACCGACCCCTATCTGCGCGAGCGGCTTTCCGATCTCGACGATTTGGGGAACCGGCTAATCGTTCATCTATCGGGTGGCCACACCAGGCCGGTCTTGCCGGACCCGCCGGTGCCCATCATCGTCTTTGCGCGCACCATGGGGCCCGCCGAGCTGCTCGACTACGACCGCAAATGGCTGCGCGGGCTGATTCTGGAGGAAGGCTCGCCCACCGCCCATGTGACCATCGTCGCCCGCGCGCTCGACATTCCCGTGATCGGACAGGTCAAGGATGCGTTGGCCCGGGTCGAACCCCTCGACGCCGTGATCGCCGACGGCGACAACGGGCAGGTATTCGTGCGGCCGAGCGAGGACGTACGCGACGTCTTCGCGGCCAGCATGCGCGGCCGCGAAGCGCGGCAGGCGTCGTATCTCGCCATGAGCAACCTGCCCGCGGTAACCCGCGATGGCATCGGCATATCGCTGAACCTCAATGCCGGGCTGCTCGTCGACCTTCCCCATTTGAAATCGGCGGGGGCCGACGGTGTTGGGCTCTATCGGACGGAAATTCCGTTCATGGTGCGGGCCGACTTCCCCGGCGTCGCCGCCCAGGCCGACCTGTACCGTAAGATTTACGCCGCCGCCGATGGAAAACCCGTGGTCTTTCGAACCCTCGACATCGGCGGCGACAAGGTTCTGCCTTATATGAGCAGCACCGGCGACGAAAACCCCGCCATGGGCTGGCGCGCCATTCGCATCGCGCTGGACCGCCCCCATCTCCTGCGGCAGCAATTGCGCGCCCTGATCCAGGCCGCTTCCGGCGCACGCCTCGACATCATGTTTCCGATGGTCGCCGAGGTTGCCGAATTCGATGCCGCCCGCGCCATCCTGGATATTGAAATCGAGCGCGCGGCGGCGCGCGGTGGCCCCCTGCCCTCGCCGCTGCGGGTTGGCGCCATGTTGGAAGTGCCGGCGTTGGCGCTGCAGCTTCCGGCGCTGCTCCGCCGCGCCGATTTCCTGTCCGTGGGCAGCAACGATCTGATCCAGTTCCTCTTCGCCTCCGACCGCGGCAACCCTCGCCTGGCGAATCGCTACGATGTCTTGTCTCCGGTCATTCTGTCCTTTTTGCATGACCTTGCCCTGCGCTGCTCGGCGGCGCGGGTGCCGCTCGCGATTTGCGGCGACATGGGGTCGCGTCCCCTCGAAACCATGGCTCTCATCGGGGTCGGCATGCGCAGCCTGTCGATGCCGGGGCCGGCCATCGGGCCGGTGAAAGCCATGGTCCGCAGCCTGGAGTTGCGGCCCCTGGAAGTCTTCCTCGATTCCTTATATGCGAGTTCCGCGCATACCATCCGCGATCGATTGTTGGCTTATGCCCGCGATCACGGCGTGGCGATTTGAAGTGGCGTTAACCTGATTTTTACCAACTTCGTTGCTACTGGGCGCGGTTTCTTGGTAAAAAAGGGTTGGAAGTGCTGGAAAACCCCGGCGAATCGGGTCGGGGTTGGGTCGTCCACCGGGGCGGGCGGCGATCTTGTTTCCGGTTCGCTGTGGAGGATGAAATTGAACATGGTGCAACGCAAACGTAAGCGTTTGCTTATTGTCGGCGGTGAGACCGAGCCCCCGGTTGAATCGCCGCGCGGCAACGATGACGGTTCCGGCGTCGGCTCGCTGCTGCGCGCCGAGCGGCTTCGGAGTCGTTTTGAATTACGCGACGTCGCCAAGGCATTGCGGATCCGCCTGCCCTATCTCGAGGCGATCGAAGAAGGACGATTTAACGAGCTTCCCGGCGCCGTCTATGCGGTGGGATTCATTCGTGCCTATGCCCGCTACCTGGGGCTCGACCAGGCCGACATTTTGCGCCGTTTCAAGGAAGAGGCCGCGGGCGCCAACCAAGGCACCGAGCTCATCTTCCCCGCGCCGCTGCCGGAAGGGCGGCTACCCAGCGGTGCCATCCTGCTGGTGTCGCTGATCGTCGCCGTCGCCGCCTATGGCGGCTGGTTCTATCTGTCCTCGCTCGAAGAGGCCGCCACGACCCGGGCCCCGGCGGTTCCGGTGCGGCTGTCGGCGGCGGTGAAAGATGCGCCGGCGGTCACCACCATACTCCCGGAGACAACCTCAAACGCTGCGACCACCGCGGCCCGGCCCTCGCCGCCGGTTCCGGTCGAGTTGCCCCCGCCGGCACCCTCAGCCATCGCATCCCCGATTCCACCGCAGGCCACCTTACCGCCGGCTCCGCCGCCGCCCCCGCGGTTGGCCCCGGTGCCGGCACCCGCGCCCGCGCCCGCGCTCACACTGGCGGCGCCATCGGCGCCTCCACCACCGGCTGCCCCTTCATTTGCCGATTCCAACGCCATTCCCGCCGCCCCCGAAAGTGTCGGCGGCAACACGCCGCGACTTTACGGCGAGGTTAATATCGATAGCCGCGTGCTGATCCGCGCGACCGCCGAAAGCTGGATTCAAGTCAACGATGCCGGCGGCACCATCGTTTTCATGCGGACAATGAAACAGGGGGACAGTTACATGGTCCCGCCCCGCCCCGGCCTTTTCCTCTACACCGGGAATGCCGGCGGGCTGGACATACTCGTCGATGGGCGCCAAGCCCCGGCCATCGGGCGTCCGGGTTTCGTTCGTCGCGACGTCGCGCTGGACCCCTACCGGCTGTTGAGCGGCACCGCGGTGCCGGAGGCCAATCGCGCGAAGGCCGGCGGCGACTCCGGCCGTTGAGACTCGCGCGCACCTGACCAGCCGCCGGCACGGTCGTCTTCGGGCGCCGCGCCCGGCCACCCGGAGCAAGACATGACGATTCGGCCGTATCGGCAAATCATACGGCGAAAATCCCGGCAGATCCGGGTCGGCAACGTCGCCGTCGGCGGCGATGCGCCGATTACCGTGCAATCGATGACCAATACCCTGACATCGGATGCCGCGGCGACGATCGCCCAAATCGCCGCGCTGGAGGATGCCGGCGCCGACATCGTGCGCGTCTCCTGCCCGGACGAGGACTCCACCCGGGCCCTGTCGGCGATCGTCAAGGCGGCCAAGGTCCCGATCGTCGCCGACATTCATTTCCACTATCGGCGCGCTATCGAAGCCGCACAGGCCGGCGCCGCCTGTCTTCGCATCAATCCCGGCAACATCGGCAGCCGCGCGCGCGTGCGCGATGTGGTCAAGGCCGCGAAGTATTTTGGCTGCTCCATGCGCATTGGCGTTAATGCCGGCAGCCTCGAACGCGACCTTCTCGAAAAATACGGGGAACCCTGTCCCGAGGCGATGGTCGAAAGCGCCCTCACCCATGCCCGAATGCTCGAGGACGAGGATTTCTTCGAGTTCAAGATCAGCGTCAAGGCCTCCGATATCTTCCTGGCCGTCGCCGCGTATCAGGGGTTGGCCGAGGTCTGCGACTATCCGCTTCATCTTGGGATCACCGAGGCCGGGGCGCTGCGCAGCGGCACGGTGAAATCGGCGATCGGTATCGGCTCGCTGTTGTGGGCCGGCATTGGCGACACCATTCGGGTCTCGCTCGCCGCCGATCCGGTGGAGGAAGTCAAGGCGGGCTACGAAATCCTCAAAGGGCTCGGCCTGCGCCGCCGCGGCGTGACCGTGATCGCCTGCCCGTCCTGCGCCCGCCAACAATTCGACGTCATCCGAACGGTGGACGCGCTGGAGGCGCGCCTGGCCCATATCACCACCCCGATGACACTGTCGGTCATCGGCTGCGTGGTCAACGGCCCGGGCGAGGCGCGCGAGACCGATATCGGCTTGACCGGCGGCGGCAACGACACGCATATGGTCTATGTGTCCGGCGTACCGCACCATCGGCTGAAGGACGAATCGGTGGTCGAACACCTGGCGAACATGGTTGAGCGGCGGGCGCGCGAAATCGAGGCTGCCGGGCCGGCCGTCGAAACCGCTCGCTCCCCCGTCCTTTAGTCACCGACCGGCGTTATCGAATGGCAGGCCTGCAGCCGGTTCGCGGCACGCATGACCTTCTTGGCGAGGATATGCGCCGGCACCGCAAGGTGGCGGAGACCGCGCGCGACATCGCCGCGCGCTATTGTTTCGAGGAAATCGCGACGCCGATCTTCGAGTTCTCCGAGGTCTTCAAACGCACGCTCGGCGACACCTCCGATATCGTCACCAAGGAAATGTACAGTTTCACCGATCGCGGCGGCGACGATGTGACGCTGCGTCCGGAGGGAACCGCCGGTGTTTGCCGCGCCCTGATTTCCGGCGGCCTCGCCCAGCGCCTGCCGCTCAAGTTTTTCTATTACGGGCCGATGTTTCGTTATGAACGGCCGCAAAAAGGTCGTCTGCGCCAATTCCATCAGATCGGGGTCGAAAATCTGGGCGTGGCCGAACCGCCGGCCGACATCGACACCATCGCGTTGGGCGCCGCCATCCTCGATGGGCTGGGTGTGCTCGCCAAGACCCGGCTCGAGATCAATACCCTCGGCGATGCGGAGAGCCGTTCCGCCTATCGCGCGGCGTTGGTCGGGTATTTCCAGGGGCATGTCGGCGCGTTGTCGCCCGATAGCCGGCTCCGGCTGGAACGCAATCCCTTGCGTATCCTCGATTCAAAGGATGAGGGCGACCGCAAGCTGGTCGCCGACGCGCCGCTTTTCACCGATTTCCTTAATTCCGAATCGAAGGAATTTTTCAGCCAGGTCACCAAGGGGCTGGAGCGCCTCGGCATCACCTTCACGATCAATCCGCGGCTGGTGCGCGGCCTCGATTATTATTGCCACACCGCCTTTGAATTCACGACCGAGGCTTTGGGCGCGCAAGGTGCGGTGCTCGCCGGCGGCCGTTATGACGGGTTGGTGGCGACCATGGGCGGCCCGACCGTGCCCGCGATCGGCTGGGCCGGCGGGGTGGAGCGCCTGGCGATGCTGCTGGCCGAGGCGCCGCCGCAGCCGCGTCCGGTCGCGGTCGTGCCCATCGGACCGGAAGCGGAGGCCGAGGCACCGCTTCTCGCCGCCCGTTTGCGGAAGGCCGGCTTCGCGGTCGAACTCGGTTATCGCGGCAATGTCGGCAAACGCATGAAAGCGGCCAACAAGGCCAATGCGCGTGTCGCTCTTTTGTTGGGCGAGGATGAAATGAAGCGGGGTGCCGCGACGGTGCGCGATCTCGACACGGGCGAGCAGTCGGAAGTTCCGCTCTCGGACCTGAACGACCGCCTCGCCCGTTTCCGGTAGCGGCATGGCCGCCGCGACGGACAAACCCCCGCCGGGCCTGGCGCGATTGGTCGTGGTCGGCGCCAACCATCGTTCGAGTTCCCCCGCCTTGCGCGAAGGCCTCTACGTGACCGAAGACGCGATGGGTGGGTTTCTCGAGCGATTGCGCCGGGCGGGCCTCGCCCAGGCGATCGTGTTGTCCACCTGCGACCGTATCGAAGTTCAGGCCGCCCACCCCGATCCGGCGGAAGCGGCCGCCGCCATCGTTGGCCTGTTCGCCGAACAGGCCGGTGTGCCGGATGCCGACATGGAGCGCCAATTGTACAGGATCGAGGAAGGCGCGGCCCTGCGTCACATCTTCGCCGTCGCCGCCTCGCTCGACAGCCTGGTCGTCGGCGAGCCGCAAATCCTGGGCCAGCTCAAATCCGGCCATCGCGCCGCCGCTACCGCCGGCATGACCGGCGCCGAATTGGAAGCCGTGCTGCAATCGGCCTATGCCGCAGCCAAGAAGATACGCAGCGAAACTGCCATCGCCGAGGGCCCCGTGTCCATCGCCGCCGCCGCGGTCGAACTGGCCCGGGAGATTCACGGCGATCTCGATCGGTGCGCCGGGTTGTTGATCGGCAGCGGTGAAATGGGCGAATTGCTGGTCGACCATTTGCGGGCGGCCGGGCTGTCCCGGCTCACCGTGACCGGCCCGTCGCTCGCCCGCGCCGAGGAGACGGCGCGGCGCCTCAAATGCCACCACGCCGCCTTCGACGACCCCACCGCCCTGCTCGCCAAGGCCGACATCGCCGTCACCGCCCAGGGCGGCGGCCAGACCCTGATTTCGGCGGCGCATCTGGATGCGGCGCTGAAGCTGCGCCGCCGGCGGCCGATTTTCGTCATCGACCTCGGGGTTCCCGGCGACGTCGATCCCGCGGCCGATTCCCTCGACGGCGTCTTTCTCTACGATCTCGATGACCTCGAAGGCGTGGCCATGGCCACGCGGGCGACGCGCGAGACGGCGGCCAAGGCGGCGTGGGCCATTCTGGATGCCGAGGTGGCGGCGTTCGAGCGCGGCCGCGCCGAGCGCCAGGCCGTCCCCCTGCTGTCGGTCTTGCGCCGGCATTTCGAGGACACCCGCGTTCAAGTTCTGGAGAGCGCCAACGATGCCGACGCGGCCGAGGCCACGCGCCGGCTGATCAATCGCCTGCTGCACGATCCGTCCTTGATTCTGCGCGCGATTGCCGCCAATCCATCCGGTCGCGAAGACATGGAAGCCGCCGCGCGTTTGCTCCGCCGGCTGTTCAACCTCGACGGCGGAGGGAATGATCGATGAGTCTGCAAACCAAGCTGGATCAAGTGTTGGCCCGTCACGCCGAACTCGGCACGTCGCTGCAGGCCGAAGGGATCGATTCACGCGAGGTCACGCGGTTGTCGAAGGAATATGCGGAACTCGCGCCGGTGGCGGAGCGCGTTCTGGCCCTACGCAAGGCCCAGGCCGAACTCGCCGATCTCGCCGCGATCATGACCGATAGCGGGGCCGACGCCGAAATGCGCAGCCTCGCCGAGACCGAGTTTTATGCGCTGAAAGAGACCCTGCCCCGCATCGAACGCCAAGTGTTGCTCATGCTGCTGCCGAAGGACGCGGCGGACGAACGCAACGCCATCCTCGAGGTGCGGGCCGGCACGGGTGGGGACGAGGCGGCGTTGTTCGCCGCCCAGCTTTTCCGCATGTATCAGCGCTACGCCGCCATCCGCAATTGGAAATTCGAGACCATGGAGCTGTCGGAGACCGGCATCGGCGGCTTCAAGGAGGCCATTGCCTCGATCAGCGGCCGGGGTGTGTTCGCGCGGCTCAAATTCGAATCGGGCGTACATCGCGTCCAACGTGTGCCGGTCACCGAATCCTCCGGGCGTGTCCATACCTCGACCGCGACCGTGGCCGTCCTGCCCGAGGCCGAGGAGGTCGACATCAAGATCGACGACAAGGATTTGCGGATCGATGTCTTCAGGTCCAGCGGCCCCGGCGGCCAATCGGTCAATACGACCGACAGCGCGGTCCGCATCACCCATCTGCCGACCGGCCTCGTCGTCCAGCAGCAGGACGAAAAGTCGCAGCACAAGAACAAGGCCAAGGCGCTGAAGATCCTCCGGGCCCGACTCTATGAGATGGAGCGCGCGCAGCGCGAGGCCGAACGTTCGGCCAAACGCCGCGGCCAAGTCGGCACCGGCGATCGTTCAGAACGCATCCGCACCTATAATTTTCCGCAAGGTCGCGTCTCCGATCACCGCATCAACCTGACGCTCTACAAGATCGACAAGGTCCTGGAGGGCGAGGCGCTGGACGAGTTCATCGATGCCCTGACCGCCGAGGACGAGGCCGCGCGGCTCACGGACCTGGCGTGATCGATCTCTTGGCCCAGGCCACGCTCGACGCAGCCCTCGCCGAGGCCACGCGCCTGCTGTCCGCGGCCGGCGTCGACGGGGCGCGGCTGGAGGCTCGCTTGCTGGCCGGGCACGCGTTGGGGATCGATGCCGATGCCGTCATCGGTCGTCCCGGCCGCCGGCTCGCGCCCGAGGAGGCAGCAAGACTGGCGGGTGTGGTCCGCCGCCGGATCGATCGGGAGCCGATCGCTTATATCCTGGGGGAGCGGGAGTTCTGGAGCTTGCCGTTTGGCGTCAACGATGCCGTCCTGATTCCCCGACCCGACAGCGAAACGCTGGTTGGGGCCGCCCTCGACCTGACCCGCGACCGCCAAGCTCCGATGCGTATTCTCGACCTTGGAACCGGTTCGGGCTGCCTGCTGCTCTCGGTGCTGAGCGAACTGCCCAACGCCCGTGGCGTGGGTGTGGATATCAGTGCCCGCGCGCTGACCGTGGCGCGGGACAACGCGCGGCGGCTCGGTCTTGGCGGACGCGCCGGGTTTGTCCAAGGTGATTGGGCGGGGGCGCTCACCGGGGAATTCGACCTAATCCTAGCCAATCCACCCTATCTGGCGGAAACGGAGCTTCACGCGCTCGCGCCCGAAATCAGCCGATTCGAGCCGCCCGTCGCCTTGTTCGCCGGCGCCGATGGTTTGGCGTGTTACCGCGTCCTCATCCCGGCGCTGACCCGGCTACTGGCGAAAGCGGGGACCGCATTCCTGGAGATTGGCGCGGGCCAAGCGGCACCGGTCGCCGGTTTGGCCCGGAACGCCGGTCTCAATCTATCGATGGCCCGTAAGGACCTCGCCGGCATCGATCGCTGCCTTGTCCTTCGGCGTCCCTGAGCCGGCCTTTCCGGCGAACCCGAGGAAAGCAATGGTGCGGCGCCCGGCTTTCTGTTAAGTCTTGGTTGGTGTTGCGGATTCGTCCGCACCGGCCCTCCACCAGAAGAACCGTTCGAGTTGGCGATGACGGTTGCTTGGCAGGGCGCCTCTGCGGGTCAGAGGCCATATTTCACCAACAAATGTATGAGTCATCATGAGACCAGGTCCAAATCTAAATAAACGCCCACGGGGTGGGCGCCCGAACAACAACAACAATAATAATAACGGCCGCAAGCCCCACATTCCGCCACGGGCCCAAACCTTTGACAGCAATGGGCCCGACGTTCGTATCCGGGGCAACGCCTATCAAGTTCTTGAGAAGTACTTGCAACTTGCCCGCGACGCGACCGCCGCCGGCGATCGAATCGCGTCCGAAAATTTCTATCAGCATGCCGAGCATTACTACCGCGTGATCAACGCCAATTCCCCAGGCTTCGATCGCGCGCAGCAGCAGCCTCAGGCGCAGCGCCCTCCGGTGCCGGGTGAGGAACAACCGGCGCAGAATGCCGCCCCGGCCGCGCAGCCCGGACAGCAGGAATTTCCGGCCGCGGAGTTCAACAACACCCCCGCGACCGAACCGGAACCGCCTCAGGAATGATCGCCGGTCCCGGCCATGGCCGCTTTTTATCGGTCAGGCGGGGGTCAGTTCATCGCCTGGCTTGATCGCACCGCCGAGGACGACCTCGGCATAAACGCCCATGTCGGTGTGCCCAAAGCCGTCCTGAAGGCTAAGTGGAAGGTTGAGGTCGCGCTGCCCCGTGACCGGATCGACATTGGTCGCCGCGCACCGGCGAATGCGGCGCTGTACCTTGAGCCGGGTCGGACCTATCGCCAGGACCCGATCGATCCAGGTGAATTCCTGCCACGGCGCGGCACCCTTGATGTGAAAGTTGCCCCGAAACCGTAGCGGATCGACGGGGGCCCGGACGACACGCTCCAGATCGCCGACGCTGGCCAGATTGATGAGTGACACGACGGCACCGCCATCGTCGGAAAAGACATGGCCCGGGGCTTCGACCAATCGCGGCGCGCCCTGCGTTTCCGCCCCCAGAAAGGTGGCGATGAACTGTTCGAGCGTCTTGCGCCCGACCGCCTGGGACAGATTGGCGCGGCACACGACCTTGCCGTCGCGTTCCACCGTCAGCACACCGGAAGTGTCGTCAAAACGGGTCTTTAGCTTCGCCAGGCGTTCGTTGCGCATCAACATCAAGAAATTCGTCTTGGGCAGCCATTGCGGCGCGGTCGCATCAAAACGCGTGGCCCCGTGGGTGATGGCGAAACGCCGGTCCTGCGGCAGGGCCGCGCCGGTCGAAAGCACAACCTCGGGCAGGGATTCCGGGCTTAGGCCCTTGACGGGATAGCGGTAGATGGCGTCGATCTGCATCTGCTCCGGTTATCGGCGGCCTGGCGCCCCAGGTCAACCGACGGATTTTCGCCGCGGCGCTCGCCCTACACGGTCTTGTTACCGGGCAAATCGGCTCCATATATGAACGCGGATGCCTGTCTTTGGGGTCCGCTCAATCCCGCCTAACTTGGGGGAAGTCGGAAGTCATGGATCTAGAAAAATTCACCGAACGGTCGCGCGGATTCGTCCAAGCCGCTCAAGGTCTAGCCCTGCGGTCCGGACATCAAAGGCTGACACCCGAACATCTGCTTAAGATCCTTCTCGACGATGGCGAGGGTCTGGCCTCCAACCTCATGCAGGCGGCGGGCGCCAATCCCGTCAAGGCCCGCGCCGCGCTGGAGCTGGAGCTGGCCAAATTGCCGCGCGTGGAAGGCAGCGGCGCCGGCCAAGTCTACCTTGCGCCCGAAACCGCCCGCATGTTCGAATCGGCCGAACAGATCGCGCAGAAGGCCGGCGACAGCTTCGTCACCGCCGAACGCCTGTTGCTCGCGATCGCGCTGGCCACCGGCACGCCCGGAGCCAGAATCCTGGCGGAAGCCGGGCTGACGCCCCAAACCCTCAATCGCGCCATCGAGGACATCCGCAAGGGACGCACCGCCGATTCGGCCACGGCCGAGCAGGGCTACGACGCGTTGAAGAAATATGCACGCGACCTCACCGCCGCGGCCCGCGAGGGCAAACTCGATCCGGTCATTGGGCGTGACGAGGAAATCCGCCGCACCATTCAGGTGTTGTCGCGGCGCACCAAGAACAACCCGGTCCTCATCGGCGAGCCCGGCGTGGGCAAGACCGCGATTGTCGAAGGCCTCGCCCAGCGCATCGTGAATGGCGACGTGCCCGAATCGCTGCGCGACAAACGCCTGCTCGCGCTCGATCTCGGCGCCATGGTCGCCGGCGCGAAATTCCGCGGCGAATTCGAAGAAAGACTGAAGGCCGTGCTGTCCGAAATCAGCGCAGCTCAGGGCGACGTCATCCTGTTCATCGACGAAATGCATACGCTGGTGGGCGCGGGGAAGGCGGAAGGCGCGATGGACGCCTCCAACATGCTGAAGCCCGCCCTCGCCCGCGGCGATCTGCACTGCGTCGGCGCCACCACGCTGGACGAATACCGCAAACATGTCGAGAAGGACGCCGCCTTGGCGCGCCGCTTCCAGCCGGTCTTCGTCAGCGAACCGACGGTGGAGGACACGATTTCGATCCTGCGCGGGCTCAAGGAAAAATACGAGCTGCACCACGGCGTCCGCGTCACCGACAGCGCCATCGTGGCCGCGGCCACGCTGTCGCACCGCTACATCACCGGGCGTTTCCTGCCCGACAAGGCAATCGACCTGATCGACGAATCGGCGGCGCGGCTGCGCATGGCCATCGATTCCAAACCCGAGGCCATCGACGAACTCGACCGGCGCCTGATCCAATTCAAGATCGAACGCGAGGCGCTGAAAAAGGAAACCGACGCCGCGTCGAAGGAGCGGCTCGTGGTTCTCGACAAGGAAATCGCGGAACTCGATTCACGCTCCGGCGAATTGACCGCCCAATGGCGGGCCGAGAAGGACGCGCTTTCGGCCATGCAGAGGCTGAAAGAGCAGCTCGACCATGCCCGCAACGATCTCGACATCGCCCAGCGCCGCGGCGAGCTGGCCCGCGCAGGTGAAATCAAATACGGCGTGATCCCCGATCTGGAACGCAAGATGAAGGACGCCGACACCAAGGCGAGCCATCGCATGCTCAACGAGGCGGTCACCGATGCCGACATCGCCGCCGTGGTTTCACGTTGGACCGGGATCCCGATGGACAAGATGCTTGCCGGCGAACGCGCCAAGCTGTTGGCCATGGAGGAATCGCTGAAGAAACGCGTGGTCGGGCAGGACGAAGCCATCGCCGCGGTATCCAATGCCGTGCGCCGCGCGCGGGCGGGTCTTCAGGACCCCAACCGGCCGATCGGGTCCTTCCTCTTTCTTGGCCCCACCGGCGTCGGCAAGACCGAGTTGGCGCGCGCGCTGGCTGAATTCCTGTTCGACGACGAGACCGCGATGTTCCGCATCGACATGTCGGAATATATGGAAAAACACTCCGTCGCCCGGCTTATCGGGGCGCCCCCCGGCTATGTCGGCTATGACGAAGGCGGCAGCCTGACCGAGGCCGTGCGCCGGCGACCGTACCAAGTCATCCTATTCGACGAGGTCGAAAAGGCGCACCCGGATGTCTTCAACGTCCTTCTTCAGGTGTTGGACGACGGTCGCCTAACCGACGGTCAGGCCCGTACCGTCGATTTCCGCAACACGGTCATCCTGATGACATCGAATTTGGGGAGCGACGTCCTGTCGAGCCAGCCCGAAGGCCAGGATTCGGGCGCCGTGCGCGATCAGGTCATGGAGGTCGTGCGCGGAGCCTTCCGTCCGGAGTTTCTCAACCGGCTGGATGAGATTCTTCTGTTCCACCGGCTGTCGCGCGGCCAAATGGGCGCGATCGTCGACATCCAATTGGCCAGGCTGCGCCGGTTGCTCGCCGACCGGAAGCTCGACCTGGACCTCGACGCGGCGGCGCGCGCCTGGCTCGCCAACGCCGGGTACGACCCGGTCTATGGCGCCCGCCCGCTGAAGCGGACGATCCAGAAGCATCTTCAAAACCCGCTCGCCGAACTCATCCTGCAGGGCAAACTGAAGGACGGCCAAATCGCGCGCATCGGGGTTGCCGGGGGTGAGCTGTCGATACAGGTCGCGGAAACGAGCGGGGAGACCGAACCTCAGCGCCCCCGCCGGGCGGCGCGCAAAGCCGGCTAGCGCGGTTCCGGCTTTAGCCCGGGACCTTGCGTTTGGCGGCGGGTTTGGGGTCCACGGCCTTCGCGGGGTGCGGCTTATCCGGCGCGGCCCTGCTGTCGTCAACGACACGCAATTCGCTGGCGAGGCCGGCGGCTTTGACGTCGATCTCGGTGCGCGCTTGCACGAATTTCTGAAGGTCGGCGCCGCGCAAAGCGTAGCCAGTGGGGAATTTTACGCTCAACGGGTTGACCTGGGCGCCGCGCCGGATGACCTCGTAGTGAAGATGGGGTCCGGTGGACAAACCGGTGCTGCCGACATAACCGATGATTTCGCCCTGCTTGATGCGCCCGCCGATGCGAAGGTCGCCGGCGAACCGGCTCAAATGGGCGTAAGCCGTGGCGAATTCCGGGTTGTGGCGAATGCGGATATATTTGCCGTAATTGCCATTGGGACCGACTTGTTCGATCGTGCCGGTGCCAGCCGCTTGAATCGGCGTGCCCTCGACTGCCCCGAAATCGACGCCGCGATGCATCGCCGAATAACCGAGGACGGGGTGGCGGCGATTGCCGAACGAAGAGGTCAGCTTGGCGCCGTCGATGGGCGTTCGCAGCAGCGCCTTGCGGACGCTCTCGCCCTTTTCGTTGAAATATTCGGCGGTCTCGCCTTGCGGAACGTGACGATAGACGCGGTGGGAGACGCCGCTGAGCGTCAATCCGCCGAAGATCAGGACACCGTCGCGCGCGACCCGGCCGATTTCGTCGTGAAACCGCTCGAACAACACTTCGAAGCCGTCGCCGGGTTGAAGATCGCGCTGAAAGTCCACGTCATAGCTGAACGCGCCGATAAGTTCGGCCAATATGGAAGCGGGCACGCCCTGGTCGGCGGCGGCCTCGTAGAGGCTCGACCGAACCGCGCCCTTGATCAGCGTGACATCGCGCGACAGAACCTTATCCAGTCCCAAGGCCGAGAACCGTCCATTGTCACGGCGCACGAGGCTGACGGTGCGGTCGGCGCGGGCATCGAAGGCCGCGCCCACCAGGGAGGAATCGCGGTCGGACGCGCCCGGGCCGAGGGTCAGGGTGATCTCTTGTCCCGGTTTGAGGTCGCGCGGGTTGTAAACTTCACGCAACGCGCTGACCGCGTCATGGGCTTCGGCGCGCGACACGCCGACGCCGAGCAGGATGTCCATCAACGTATCGCCCTTGCGAACCTGCAGGACGCGGCGCGAATCGTCGGTCGCATCGATGGACTGCGCGGGGCCGAATATGTCGGCGGCCGCGAGCGTCGCCGCGGATGGAAGAATCGGCGGCGGCGGCGGCCGATCGGCGGCCGGTAAGGCGGGCATTGCCTTCGCCGGCTCGGTCTTCACCTCATCCTTGGCGATGGGAATGGGTAGTGTCGCCGGCGCCGGCGCCGCCTTGGCGACGGGCGCGGCTTTGGTGACGGACGCGGCCTTGGTAACGGGCGCGGCTTTCGCCGGGGCCGGAGACGCCTTCGCGGCCGAGGAGGCTTTCTTTACGGCGGCCGGCTTGGTCGGAGCCAAAGGCGCCGCATTCGTCTTGGCCGGCACAACTTTCGCCGGAGCCACGACCGGCGGGGCCGCCTTGGCGGGCGCGACCGCGGGGGAAGAAACGGGCTTGGCCGATTTAACCTGGGTGCGCGCGACCGGCTTGGTCTTGGCCTTGGCATCGGCCGCCGCCGCCAGGGCGCTCCCGGTATGGGTCGATCCCGGAATCGGAGATGGCGCGAGGATGAACGCCGCAAACACCGCAAATACGCCGACGGTGCGCGACAAAATCGATGGAATCATTTCCCCTCGCATGCCTCTTCCCCGGTTTGACGCGCGCCACTCCGCTTAAACGCGGATTGAAATATTACGTAATGATTCGTGAACGCGCTCCTGCAAATTGCGGGTAAGCGGCTGGACTGTCAACCGATTTAGTTCCCGGCTTGGGATTTTTTTCGGCTGCCTCGTCTAACCGAGACCCATGAATCTGGTCCAGGCATCTCGGTCGACCCGCGTCAAAGATTCTCCACAATCGCCGCACTATATCGTCTTGCCGCATAGACGGCGCCGCTCTCGTTCACTCGAACTTCGGATTGAAATTGAAATTAGGTCGCGCCGTCGTGCTCATAGTTGCGTTGGCCGGCATGATGGCGCTGCTCCTCATTCGCCAAATCCAACAGGATTTGGCGACAACGCGGAACGACCTGAAGATCGCGTTGCCCGAAGGGCTGATCCCGAATCCCGCATACCACGCCCTGAAGATCGCCGTCGCCGGAGATCTGCACGTCGAAGACGGCCCGGCCGCTTTGGCGGCGTTGTCGGCGGTCGTCGACCAGATCCGCGCCGCGCGGCCGGACCTGGTGCTGCTGCTCGGCGATTACGCGCCGGGCGTGTGGCCGTGGCAGGACATCGACGGCCTCAGGCGCGCCGTCGCGCAACGGCTCGCCGCGCTGAAGGATGTGCCGAAAATCGCCGTTCTCGGGAATCACGACACCTGGACGGACGCCGATGGCTGGCAGCAGGCTTTCGGTCAGCGGGGCATCGTCACGCTGGAAAACGAGACAATCGCGATAGAGACCCGCGTCGGGCCGGTCTGTGTTCGCGGGCTGGGCGATCGCATCAGTTGGCGCCTGCGCTATGTGCCGTTTCCGCCGGATTGCGGCAGCGCTCTTCGGATCACGATCAGCCACGATCCAGCGGCGGCGTTCCTGCCGGAGGTCGGCGGGCTCGTCTTCGCGGCGCACACGCATTGCGGGCAGGTCAGCTTTCCCTGGCTCGGACCGCTCTGGGTTCCGACCCCCGCACCGGCCGCCGCGCATTGCGGACTCTACGAAGACGATCGGCGAGTCCTCTGGGTGACGTCCGGCGTGGGCACCAGCATTCTGCCCATCCGTTTTGGCGCACCCTCGCAATGGGATTTGGTGACTCTCGAAGGTCGCGGCCCAAGACATGAATGATCCTAGGATTTCCACTGGATTTCGCGAGTTGTTGAGTCCAAGGTTGGCCGATGGATGTTCGCAAGCGTCGCGAGACGTGGCTGAAAACGGTCCGTGCCGATTGGTTCAGGGTCATGCGCCCGCTGGGCAGTTGGGTTCCCTGGGACCTCGTTGGCGAGGTCCAGTTGGACGACGTCGAGGTCGAGGATTACTTCCAACCCGCCGCCCGGCTCGACAGCCGCCACCTTAAGAACTGCCGCGTCGTCGCCGACCGCGTGGAGATGTTGGCGAGCCTGCCCAAAGGCGGAATCGTCGCCGAGATCGGAACCGACAAGGGCGATTTCGCGGAGAAGATTCTATCGATCTGCACGCCGCGCGAATTCGACGTCGTCGACAAATCGCTGCGGAATTTCCGCAAGGCGGATTTCGCCGACGCCATCGCCACCGGCCGCGTCCGCCTTCACGAAGCGGATTCGGCCGCGGCCTTGGAATCCTTCCCGGACGGCCGCTTCGACTGGATTTATATCGACGCCGATCATTCCTACGAGGGCGTCAAACGCGACATCCTCGCCGCCAGCCGCAAAGTGAAAAAGAAGGACGGCCTGCTCGCCCTCAACGACTACATCTTTTGGTCGCACCGCGAACTCGTCACCTATGGCGTGGTCCAGGCGGTGAACGAGTTTTGCCTCGCCGAGGGCTGGGAAATCCTCCTCCTGGCGCTGCATCCCGAAATGTACAACGACGTCGTGCTGCGGGCTATTCCTTGACGAAAGGCCCGTCGGCGGGCTTCAGCATCAACCGCTCGACCCGTTTGCCCTCGATCAGGTGGGTCTTGAGGATTTCATCGATGTCGGCCTCGGTCTTGTAGGCGTACCACACGCCCTCCGGATAGATCACCATGTCGGGGCCCAGCTCGCAGCGATCGAGGCAACCGGCAATATTGATGCGCACGGTCTTCAGCCCGAGTTGCTTGGCTTTGGCCTTCATATAGTCGCGGAGCTTCACCGAACCCTTGGCGCTGCAACAACCGCGGGGATGGCCTTCGGGACGAACATTGGTGCAGACGAAGACCTGTGCTTCGTAATAGGGCGCCGGGTCCGTGGGCAACGACCGGCGGCCGGTCTTGGATTCGACATTCGCGCTCATCGGATCGATTTCCTCTTGGTTGAAAAAATGCGGGTGGTCGCTTCGGAAGCGATACCCGCCCTATTGCACCATGCGCGGATACATCCGCGTGGCCAACGCGATCAAGCCGGCCGTCACCACAAAGAGGACGGCGAAATCCAAGGGCAAGCCGAAGGCGCTGACATCGCCCGCGATCATCAAGGTCCGCAATCCGTCCACTTCGTAGGACAGCGGATTGAGCGTGGACAACACTCGCAGCCATTCCGGCATGACGCTGAGCGGGTAGATGGCGTTGCTGGCGAAGAACAATGGCATCGTGATCACTTGGCCGAAGCCCATGAAACGTTCGCGCGTCTTCACGATGCAGGCGATGACCAGCGAAAACGTCGCGAACAGGGCCGAGCCGAGAAAAACGAAAACAACAACACCGGCGATGCTCAACGGGTGAAGATCGATCGAAACGCCAAGCGCCAGCGAAACCACATAAATGACGGCGGCCTGCGACAACCCCCGGATACCGGCGGAGGCGGCCTTGCCGATGACCAGCGCCGAACGCGGCGCCGGGCTGACGAGATAACGGTGCAGGATGCCGAGATCGCGTTCCCAGATCGTGGCGATGCCGTAGAAGATCGCGGCGAACAGCACACTTTGGGCGAGGATGCCGGGAGCCAGGAAATCCAGATAGGGGACTCCGGGGACGCTCAGCCCCCTGATCTGCGCCAGCACCTGGCCGAAGATGAGCAGCCACAGCACCGGCTGCACGGCACGCGTCAAGAGCTCCACCGGATCGTGGCGCAGCTTGCGCAGCTCCGAATCGACGATGGCGTGAACCAGCGTCAGAAAGTAGAGCGGGCCCGCGCGCCGCCCGCTTTCAAGCGTGTTTGCGGGCGCTTTCACGGGTGCGGCGGATGTCACTATAACTTCCTTCCTGCTCCTGCATTCCGGCGCCGGTCAGATGGGCGAAAACATCGTCCAGCGTGGCGTCGGGACCGACCAAGGCCTTCAGCTCGGTCGCCGTGCCGATGCGTTCGATGCGGCCGCGGTGCATGACCGCGATGCGGTCGCACAACTCATCGGCCTCTTCCATGTAATGGGTGGTGATCAACATCGTGGTTTGCGTGTCTTGGCGCAGGCGGCGGACATGTTCCCAGACCGAGCGCCGAGCCACGGGGTCGAGACCGACCGTCGGTTCGTCCAGGAAAAGCACCGACGGCCGATGCAACATGCTCTGCGCGATTTCGAGACGCCGGATCATGCCGCCGGAATAATTACCGGCCTGGCGGCCAGCGGCTTCGGTCAGGCCCATGACGGTCAACGCGCGATCGATACGCTCAGCCCGTTCCCGGCGCGGAATGTTGTAAAGCCGAGCGGAAAGCAGCAGGCTTTCATATCCTGTCAACGCCCGGTCCGCGGAAAGCTGCTGCGGCACATAACCGATGCGCCGGCGCACTTCCGCCGATTCGGTCAACACGTCGAAACCGGCGACGGTGGCCCGGCCGGAGGTCGGCGGGGTCAACGTCGTCAGCATCTTGATCAACGTGCTCTTGCCGGCGCCATTGGGGCCGATCAGGCCGAAAATCTCTCCAGGATACAGCGTCAGCAAGGCGCGATCGACGGCAGCCAGGCTTCCGAATGTCTTGGTCAGATCGAAGGTCTGGACCGCGGCCGGAAGGTCTTCGGCGGTTTCCGGCATGTCAGCCTGCCACCGGCAGCGTCACGATTGCGTAGGCATGGCTGATCGTCCGGCCGAGCGCGGCATCGTGCATCTCGATTTCGAAACGATCCGCCGGCGCGATGCCGCCCTTGACCGCCATCGTGCCGCAAAACATGGCGCCGCCGGAACCGAACGCCTCGCCGCTGCCGGCGTAACGTTCGATCAAATCCTCGGGCCGGCGCATGATCGACGCCTTGCCCTCCTGATAAACACGGCGTTTGCCGTCGATGACGGCGTGGGCGCGCAGTTCGATGTTGTCCCAATGGTCAACAACTTCGGAAAATCGCCACAACACCGGCGCGACAGGTTTGGGGCAAAGCTGCTTGGAGAGCGCCACGCCCACCGTTTCCGCCGTCCGGTCGGTATGGTCGGAGCCGATTCCGACCCACAGCCCGTCATCCAGCGCCACCAGCACCGGCTCGACCTCGCCGCTCGTCGCCGCGCCCGACACCTCGATGACATCGTCGGTGGTCAGGACGCTGGCCGCGACGCGATAGAAGATCGGTGTCGCCGCGGGCCGCTTCACGCCCAGAGCGGCAAGCTCTTCGATATG
>CANFCX010000012.1 GCA_947445225.1 Rhodospirillales bacterium | reverse complement strand
GATTCGACGGCAGGCTTTCCCTGCTGCACAAGGAACATCGCGATTTCCACGAGGTGGCCATCCGTATCGTGGACCTGATCGCCAACGGGCGGCCCGAGGCCGTCCCCGAGCTTGAATTGTTGCTCGCCAAGGAGCGGGAGGACTTGGACCGCGACATCGACAGTTTCATCGCCGACATCCGGCAATTCAGCCTCCGCTCGGTCGAAACCGCGCGCGCGGATGCCAATCGGCTGATGATGCTGGTGTTGGCCGTCACCATTATCGCCGTGCTCGTCGGTCTGCTGATTTCAGCCTATGTCGTCCGCGGTCTGGTGCGCCCGGTTCGCGCCCTGGTCGCCGGCACGCGCGCGGTGGAGCATGGCGATCTCGATCTCGTCCTCGCCGTCCATACCGACGATGAAGTCGGTCAATTGACCACGGCCTTCAACCGGATGGTCCGCGAGCTAAAGGTGAAGGAACGGATCAAGGAAACCTTCGGCCGTTATGTCGATCCCCGGATCGTCGCCGATTTGATCGAACGGCCCGAGGCCGTGGGCGCCGGCGGCGACCGCCGGGTGATGAGTGTGTTTTTTTGCGACATCAAGGGCTTCACCGGGATGAGTGAGGGGCTGACTCCGACCGGGCTGGTCAACCTGCTCAACCGATATTTCACGCTTATGTCCGAACCCGTCCGCCGCCAAGGCGGGATCATCGACAAGTTCATCGGCGATGCCATCATGGCGTTCTGGGGGCCACCCTTCGTCGGGGCCGACGAACATGCCGCCAAGGCGTGTTTTGCCGCCATCGACTTCGTCAAGACGTTGGCCGTGTTTCGGGGTGAGATGCCGGAATTGATGGGTATCAAGCGTGGATTGCCTGAAATCGACATCCGAATCGGTATCGCCAGCGGCGACGTCATTATCGGCAATATCGGGTCCGACACGTCCAGGAGCTATACCGTAATGGGCGACACGGTGAACCTCGCCTCGCGCCTTGAAGCGGTGAACAAGGTCTATGGCACCCGGATTCTGGTCGCGGAAGAAACGGCTAAACAGGCGGGCGATTCGATAGAGACACGGGAAATCGATTCCATCGCCGTTTTCGGAAGAAACGAAACCGTGCGTATTTTCGAAATTGTTGGCCGCAAGGGTACGCTCGACGACGACACCGTCCAGCTTCGTCAGCGCTTCGAAGCGGGCTTGGCCGCCTATCGGCGGCGCGAATGGAACCAAGCCGAGGCTGCGTTTTCCGCCTGTCGCGCCATCGCACCGAACGACGGACCCGCCACGGTATTCCTCGATCGGGTGAAGCGGCTTCAAGCCAACCCGCCTTCCCCGGATTGGGACGGGGTCTGGCGCCTAAGCGAGAAATAGGAATGTCGCCGCGTTTCGCGACCGTCATTCGGATCGCTCTGGCCGCCCTTTCGCTTCCTGTCCCAACCGGACAATCCGAGGCACAGGGCACTTATTCCATCGTCCTTGAGAACGACACCTTCACCGGTACCGACCAGGACTATACGCAGGGTTTGCGGCTGAATTGGGTGTCGGACAAGGTGGACGAGCCCCATGAGGCCGTCACGATGGCGCGGCGCTGGCTTCCGGTTCCTTCGGATAGCGCCATCCGATTCGGCGGCGCCCTTGGGCAGAGCATTTACACACCGGCGGATACCAACCGCCGCGACCTCGTACGCGAAGACCGGCCCTATGCCGCATGGCTCTACGGCGCCTTCACCGTCATCGCCGAAAAACAACGGGGCAACAAACTCGATACCCTCCAAACATTCGAGATCAACGCGGGGATCGTCGGGCCGGCTGCGTTCGGTGAACCGGCCCAAAATCACATCCACGAAATCAAGAACGTTGCCGCCGCCAATGGCTGGGACAATCAACTCAAGAACGAGCCCGGTATCGTAATGTTGTACGAGCACAAGTGGCGGAATGTCGGCCCGATCAGCAAGATCCTGGAGGTGGGCGTGGATGCGACACCACACCTCGTCGGCGCGGTCGGCAACGTCTTTACCTATGCCGGAGCGGGACTAGCCCTGCGTTTCGGCGAAAATCTTCCGGATGATTATGGGCCGCCGCGGATAAGACCGGCACTCGCGGGTTCTGGATTTATCGACCCGAAGGTCAATGACGATTTCGGCTGGTATTTGTTTATCGGAGTTGAAGAACGCATCGTCGCCCGCGACATCTTCCTCGACGGCAACACCTTTAGGGACAGCCACAAGGTGGATAGGAAGCCATTCGTGACCGACCTGCAAACGGGATTGGCGATCCGCTGGCTTCAGGCGCGGCTGACGTTCTCCTATGTCATCCGCAGTGAGGAATTCTCCGGCCAAGACGGCAGCCATCCCTTCGGCGCCTTGAGCTTTTCGATGCGGTTCTGACGGTCGGGCGGCAGCCTCGCCGCTTAACGCCCGCGGCTCTGGCTCCGCGGACCGCCGCCGCGGAAAACGCGGCCCACGCTCTGCGCGGTTCCGCCCACGGATCGCGCACGCGGTCTCCCGGTGTCGACCACGCCGAGGTCGGCCGCTTCGAGGCGTTTGATTTCGTCGCGAATCCGGGCCGCCTCCTCGAATTCCAAATCGGCCGCGGCGGCGCTCATGCGTTTTTCCAGGTCGGCGATATGCACCTTGAGATTGGTGCCAACCAAATGCGTTGCGCCTTCGTCTCCGGTGCCGATCGTCAAGTGATCGCGTTCATAGACGCTGCCGAGGATGTCGCCGATCTGTTTGCGCACCGATTCGGGCGTGATCCCATTGGCGGCATTGTAGGCCTGCTGCCGTTCACGCCTGCGGTTGGTTTCCTTGAGCGCGAAATCGAGCGATGGGGTCATCTTGTCGGCGTACAGAATGACCCGGCCATCGATATTGCGCGCGGCGCGCCCGATGGTCTGGATCAGGGAGGTCTTGGAGCGCAGGAACCCTTCCTTGTCGGCGTCGAGGATCGCGACCAGCGCACATTCCGGAATGTCCAATCCCTCGCGCAGCAGATTGATGCCGATGAGGATGTCGAATGCGCCCAAGCGCAGATCGCGAATGATCTCGATGCGTTCCAGTGTTTCCACATCGGAGTGGATGTACCGAACCTTCAACCCGGCTTCGTGCATATATTCCGTCAGGTCCTCGGCCATGCGTTTGGTCAAGGTCGTGACCAGGACACGTTGTCCCTTGACCACGCAATTCCGGCACTCGGCGAGCAGATCGTCGACCTGCTGTTCGGTCGGACGGATCAGGCAAACCGGGTCGATCAGGCCGGTCGGGCGGATGACCTGTTCGACGATGACCCCGGCCGTACGCTCCAATTCCCAGGGTCCGGGGGTCGCCGAAACGAAGACCGTCAACGGCCGCATGGTCTCCCATTCCTCGAATTTCAGGGGCCGGTTGTCGACGCAGGAGGGCAGGCGGAACCCGTAATCGGAAAGAGTCGATTTGCGCTGGAAGTCGCCGCGATACATGCCCCCGATCTGGGGCACCGTGACGTGGCTTTCATCGACAACCAGAAGGGCGTTTTTCGGCAAATATTCGAACAGTGTCGGCGGCGGCGCGCCGGGTTTGCGTCCGGTCAAATAGCGAGAGTAGTTCTCGATTCCCGCGCAGCTCCCGGTCGCCGCCATCATTTCGAGGTCGAAATTGGTCCGCTGCTCCAGCCGTTGCGCTTCGAGGAGTTTGCCTTGGGTCGCGAATTCGGCGAGCCTGACCTTCAGGTCTTCCTTGATCCGACGCATCGCCTGATCGAGGGAAGGCTGGGTCGTGACGTAGTGGCTGTTCGCATAAACTTTCGCCGCGTCCAGCACGGCCGTGCGTTCCCCGGTCAAAGGGTCGAATTCGACGATCGATTCGACCTCGTCGCCGAACAGCGACAATCGCCAGGCGCGCTCGTCGAGATGGGCCGGGAAAATTTCGACGATGTCGCCGCGCACCCTGAAGGCGCCGCGTTGAAAATTGGCATCGTTGCGCTTGTATTGCAGCGCCACGAGCTGGCGCAGCAGCTCGCTGCGATTGATGACTTGCCCGACGCGCAGGGGAATGGTCATGGCGGCATAGGACTCCACCGCCCCGATGCCGTAAATGCACGATACCGACGCCACGATCACGACGTCGTCGCATTCCAGGAGGGCGCGCGTCGCCGAATGGCGCATGCGATTGATCTGTTCGTTGATCGAGGAATCCTTCTCGATGTAGGTGTCGGTCCGCGGCACATAGGCCTCGGGCTGGTAGTAGTCGTAATAGGACACGAAATATTCCACCGCGTTGGATGGAAAGAAGGACTTCATTTCGCCGTAGAGCTGGGCGGCAAGGGTTTTGTTGGGCGCCAGAACCAAGGTTGGCCGCCGCACCTCTTGGATGACTTGGGCGATGGTGAAGGTCTTGCCCGATCCGGTGACGCCGAGAAGAACCTGGTCACGGTCGTCGCGGCGAATGCCGGCGATCAACGCGTCGATCGCCTGGGGCTGATCGCCGGCCGGTTGAAAGTCGGAAACGAGGGCGAAGGCGCGGCTTTCAGCCTTTACGCCCGGTTCAGCCGATTGTGTTGCCATGACCGAAAGATAGTGGCTGGTACCGCCCAATGCTAGCGGGGCCGCGCGTAGCGGCTCGGCGCCCGTTGCGCGGACCTTCGCGAGCAGGTACTAGGGTTCCCGCCGCTCTCCCCCAACACACATCAGGGTCGTTGCCATGCCTTTCATCGCCCGTCGCCTTGCCCGCATCAAGCCGTCGCCCACCATCGCCGTGACCATGAAGGCCGCCGAACTCAAGGCCGCCGGCAAGGACGTGATCGGCCTTGGCGCCGGTGAACCGGATTTCGATACACCCGAGAACATCAAGGACGCCGCGATCAAGGCGATCGGCAAGGGCGACACGAAATACACGGCGGTCGATGGAACGCCCGCGCTCAAACAGGCGATCTGCGCCAAGTTCAAGCGCGAGAACGGACTCGACTACAAGCCGAACCAGATCACGGTCGGGACCGGCGGCAAGCAGGTTCTGTACAACGCCCTCGTCGCAACGCTCGACCCCGGCGATGAAGTCATCATCCCGGCGCCTTATTGGGTGTCCTACCCGGACATGACCTTGTTGGCCGAAGGCACGCCGGTGTTCGTCACCTGCCCGCAAAACAACGGATTCAAGCTGCGCGCCGAGGACCTGGAAGCGGCGATCACGCCCCGGACGAAATGGCTGATCCTCAATTCGCCGTCCAATCCGACCGGCGCCGCCTATACCCGCGCCGAGTTGAAGGCCCTGACCGACGTGTTGATGCGCCACAAACATGTCTGGGTGATGACCGACGACATGTACGAACACCTGGTTTATGACGGCTTCACCTTCACGACGCCGGCCCAGGTCGAGCCAGGACTTTACGACCGCACGCTGACCGTCAACGGCGTGTCGAAGGCTTACGCCATGACGGGGTGGCGCATCGGTTATGCCGCCGGACCGGTGGAATTGATCAAGGCCATGGCGGTCGTGCAGTCGCAGAGCACCTCCAACCCCAGTTCGATCAGCCAGGCCGCGGCGGTCGAGGCGCTTTCCGGGCCGCAGACTTTCATCGCCGAGCGCAACGCCTCATTTAAGGAACGGCGCGACCTCGTCGTGGACATGCTCAACCGGGCCAAGGGCCTTCAATGCCCCAAACCCGAGGGCGCCTTTTACGTTTATCCCTCCTGCGCCGGCGCCATTGGCAAGAAGACTCCCGAGGGCACGGTGATCAAGACCGACACCGATTTCGTGACATACCTCCTGGAATCCGTGGGTGTCGCCGTGGTTCAGGGGGAAGCCTTCGGCTTGTCGCCCTATTTCCGCATTTCCTACGCCACATCGACGGCGGCGCTGAAAGAGGCGTGCGGCCGCATTCAACGCGCCTGCGAGGCGCTGCGTTAGGGTGAACCGGGGCGTTCCCCTTTTTCCTTGCATCCTCCGGCCTCGGGGAGAAACATAGGCGACACAAATAACCATCGGCAATGAACCGATGGCCCAGTACGAGACAGGGAGGCGCAGGATGACCGGAAAACCGGGTTCAGCTCCACGCGTGGCCGCTCTCGTTGGCCCATACCTCGTCGGCAAGACAACGTTGCTCGAAAGCCTGCTGGTGGCCGCCGGCGCCATCTCACGCAAAGGTTCGGTCAAGGAAAGCAGCACCGTCGGCGATGCCTCCGCGGAGGCCCGCAGCCGGCAGATGAGCGTCGAGGTGAACGTTGCCTCGGCTCAGTATCTCGGCGATGCCTGGACCTTCATCGATTGTCCGGGATCGATCGAAATCGTTCACGAGACGCACAACGCCTTGATGGTCGCCGATGTCGCCATCGTCGTCTGTGAGCCGACCGTGGAACGCGCCTTGACGGTCGCGCCCATCTTGAAATTTCTCGACGACTACAACATTCCCCATTTCATCTTCGTCAATCGCATCGATACCGAGGCTCCGCGCATCCGCGATGTGCTGGGGGCGTTGCAATCGGTGTCGGAACGGCCGCTGGTGCTGCGCCAAGTGCCTATCCGCGGGGACAACGACGTCGTGACCGGTTACGTCGATCTGGTCAGCGAACGCGCCTATCGATATAAGCCGGGGCAACCCTCCGATCTCATTCCGATACCCACCACCGTCAAGGACCGCGAACAGGAAGCGCGGGCGGGGTTGCTGGAAGCCCTCGCCGATTTCGATGACAGCCTGCTCGAGCAGCTTCTCCAGGACACCGTTCCCTCGAAAGAGGACATCTACAAACATCTGACGAAGAACATGCGCGCCGACCGTATCGTGCCCGTGTTCCTGGGTTCGGCCGAACGCGACAATGGCAGCCGGAGATTGCTCAAAGCCTTGCGCCATGAGGTTCCGGAACCCTCGGAAACGGCGGCAAGGCGCGGCATCCCGAGCCAAGGCGAGCCGCTCGCCCAGGTGCTCAAGACGCTGAACGTGCCCCATGTCGGAAAACTCTCCCTCGTCCGGGTCTGGCGCGGTTCCTTCGCCGATGGAGCGAGTGTGAATGGAACCCGAATCGGCGGGATGTTCCGACTGCTCGGCCTTCATCAAACGAAGGTCGCCAAGGCCGAGGCCGGCGAGGTTGTCGCCTTCGGCCGCACCGAAGGCATCGGCGTCGGCGATACACTTACGCCGTCGGGCACGACGCCCGCTGGACTGGCGCCTTGGCCGCAACGGCCGCCGTCGCTTTTCGCGCTGTCGATCGCGGCCGAGAAGCGCAATGACGAGGTCAAGCTTTCCGCGGCACTCCATCGGCTGGTGGAAGAGGACCCGTCGCTGTCCTACGAAATGAACCCGGACACCGGCGAATTGTTGCTGTGGGGTCAGGGCGAGATTCACCTGCAGATCGCGGCGGATAAACTACGCCTGCGGTACAACATGCCGGTGACCGTGAAAAGGCCGCTGGTCCCGTACAAAGAGACCATCCGCAGGAGTGTATCCCAGCACGGGCGTCACAAACGCCAAACCGGCGGCCATGGCCAATTCGGCGATGTCCACATCGACATCAAACCGCGGCCCCGGGGCGCCGGCTTCATGTTTGAAGACAAGATCGTGGGCGGCGCCGTTCCCCGAAATTTCATTCCCGGCGTCGAAGAGGGCGTCATCGACTATTTGAAGCGCGGACCGCTGGGCTTCCCCGTCGTCGATGTCGGGGTGGCGCTCACCGACGGCTCCTACCACGCGGTCGACAGCTCCGAAATGGCCTTCAAGACCGCGGCCCGCATCGCCATGAGCGAAGGCATGCCCAAATGCGATCCGGTTCTGCTCGAACCGATATTCCAAGTGAAGATTTCGGTGCCAACCGAATTCACGTCGAAGGTGCAACGTCTCCTCAGTCAACGCCGCGGCCACATCCTTGGCTTCGATGCAAAGGCCGGGTGGAAGGGTTGGGACGAGGTCGCCGGCACGCTCCCTCAATCGGAGATGCACGACCTGATCATCGAATTGCGTTCGCTAACGCTCGGCGTGGGCACGTTCGAATGGAAATTCGACCATCTGGCCGAACTCACCGGCCGGCTGGCCGAAAAAGTGGTCGAAACACGGCAAGGTGCTCCCGCCGCTGTCCATGCTTGAAATATTAATTAGAAACAATTATATGGATCATATATTATAATGACTATAATAAAGGAGCCAACGCATGGCGGCAGTTACGATCAACATCGGCATCGACGCAAAAGGTCGCACGGCGGTCGCCGATGCCTTGTCCGCCTTTCTTGCCGACACCTACGCCCTGTATGTGAAGACGCAGGGCTTTCATTGGAACGTCGCCGGGCCGAATTTTGCACCTCTACACGAGCAATTCGGCCTGCAATATCAGGAGTTTCAGAAGGCCATCGATGTCGTCGCGGAACGCATTCGTGCCCTTGGCCATTCCGCTCCCGGCAGCTTGACGCTGTTCAGCCGGCTTTCCCGGATCAAGGATGAAGCCGCGGTGCCAAAAGCGACCGCGATGATTCGCCAGCTAGTCAACGACAACGAAGCATTGAGCCGGGCCGCTCGTGCCGTATTCGACATCGCCGAAAAAGCCAAGGATGACGCCACGGCCGACCTTATGATCGAGCGCATCGACATCCACGACAAGAATGCATGGATGCTCCGCGTTCAGCTTGAATAGCGGCGCGAACGCCGTCATCTGCGGGTTCGCCACAATCTCAGGCTGATTTGTGCACCGCAGCACGTTGACCCCGGGGGGATCAGCGACTAGCTTCGACCGCGATGCGTTCGACAATCGATCCCCCGCTAATCGCCGCGCCGGCCGCCGGGGCGATGAGGCGAAAGGCGCTCCCCGGTCGCGCCAATCTGATCACCGATGTCGGCGGCATTGCCGTTGGCAACGCCGAGGATCACGCGGCGTGGTCGGGCGTGACCGTGATCCTGCCGGACGCGGGGGCGGTGGCCGCGGTCGATGTCCGCGGCGGTGCCCCGGGAACCCGCGAGACCGACGCATTGGGGCCAACCGGACTGGTCGACCGCGTTGACGCGATCGTTTTAAGCGGCGGATCGGCCTTCGGCCTCGACGCCGCCAGCGGCGCGATGGCCTGGCTGGCGGAACGCCGCCGCGGCTTCAGGGTTGGCGCCGCGGTCGTTCCAATCGTGCCGGCCGCGATATTGTTCGACCTGCTCAATGGCGGGGATAAGGGCTGGGGCGACACGCCGCCCTATCGAGAGCTTGGCCGTCAGGCCGCGGAATCGGCACGCGGCGGCGATTTCGCCTTGGGTAATGCCGGCGCCGGCTTCGGCGCATGCGCGGGTGGATTGAAGGGCGGGCTCGGCAGCGCGTCCGTCGTGACCGATGACGGCATCGAGGTGGGCGCCGTGGTTGCCGTCAATTGTTTCGGCAGCGTTACCATTCCGGGCTCTCGATGTTTTTGGGCTTGGCCATTCGAACAGGATGGCGAATTCGGCGGCCTTAGCCCACCGGCGCGCGATCGTTCCTTCGACCTCGATCCCCCGATCGAAAAGCCGGCCACCGGAGCCGCGGCCGGGGCCAATACCGCCCTGGGTGTGGTCGCCACGAATGTTGCGCTGTCGCGCCCCCAAGCCATGCGCATGGCGATGATGGCTCAGGATGGTTTCGCGCGCGCCATTCGCCCGGTTCACACGCCATTCGACGGCGATGTCGTCTTTGCACTGTCGACCGCCCGGAAGCCGCTCAACGGCGCCATGGAATTGATGCGCGTCGGGTCGCTCGCCGCCGATTGCGTGGCCCGCGCGATCGCCCGCGGCGTTTTCGCCGCCGAAAGTCTGGGCGTTATGGCGGCCTATAACGCCGCCCCCATGCCGCGCTAAGATAGCGGTCGAGCAAGGTCCCTGGAGGACAATATGAGAAAAGTTGTGATCGCTTTCGCTTCGTTCGCCATTCTGGCCCTGTCCACGGCGGCGGCGGAGGCGCAGCGCGACACGTTGACCCTGGCGATGACGCTGGAGCCGGCACCCGGCCTCGATCCAACCATGGGCCCGGCCGCGGCGATCCGCGAAATCACCTATGCCAACCTGTTCGAGGGTTTGACCCGGATCGACCGCAACGCGGAGATCCGGCCGGCGCTCGCCGAATCCTGGACGGTTTCGGCCGACGGGATGGTCTATGGCTTCAAGCTTCGGCAAGGCGTCCGGTTTCACGACGGCACCGAGTTCGACTCCGCGGATGTGAAATATTCTTTGGAACGAGCGATGGCGCCGGATAGCCGCAACGCGCAGAAATGGATATTCGCTCCCATCGCCAAGATCGAGACACCGGATCGGTATGCGGTTGTCGTGACGCTGAAGAGGCCGGCGGGGAATTTCCTCTATGGCCTGGGTTGGGGCGACGCCGCGATGGTCGCGCCGGAGACAGCGGCGAACAATTCGGCCAGTCCGATCGGCACCGGCCCCTTCAAATTCGACCGTTGGGTCAAGGGCGACCGCGTCGAGTTGAGCCGCTTCGACGGTTATTGGCGCAAGGATGCCGTCGCGCTTCGCAGAGTGACTTTTCGCTTCATTCCCGACGCCCAGGCGCAAATCTCCGCCCTGCTGGCCGGGGACGTCGATGCCGTGCCGATATTCGCCGCGCCCGAGGCGGTCGAACAGTTCAAGACCGATAAACGGTTCAGCGTCACCGTTGGGGCGACCGAGGGCGAGACCATCCTTGCCCTCAACAACCAAAAGCCGCCCTTCAACGACCTGCGCGTCCGCCAGGCTTTGGCCCACGCCGTCGACCGCAATGCCCTCATCGCGGGCGCCATGTCCGGTTACGGCACGCCCATCGGCAGCCATTTTTCGCCGGGGCATCCCGCTTATGTCGATCTCACCGGCCGTTATCCCTACGATCCGGCGAAGGCCAGGGCGCTCCTGGCCGAGGCCGGACATCCGAACGGCCTAAAAGCGACGCTGCGATTGCCGCCGCCCCCTTATGCCCGCCGGGGCGGCGAAATTGTCGCGGCCCAGCTTTCCAAGGTCGGCATCCAGGTATCGATCGAACCGGTGGAATGGGCGCAGTGGCTCGACAATGTCTTTCAGAACAAACAGTTCGACATGACCATCATCTCGCATGTCGAACCCATGGACATCGATAAATACGCCGTCGACGACTACTATTTCGGCTACAGGAATCCTCGCTTCAAGGAAGTCATGGCGGCCATCGACCGCGCCACGGACCCGGCCGCGCAGAATCGGCTCTACCGGGAGGCGCAGACCCTGCTCGCCGACGACAGCGTCAATGTCTTCCTCTTCCAATTGTCGCGGATCACCGTCGCCAATGCCGACGTCATTGGCCTTTGGCAAAACGTGCCGCTGCCGGCGAACGACCTAACCGAGGTCAGTTGGCGAAAATAGGCCAGGCGAACTTTCCGCCGCGGGCATGATCGCCTTCGTCCTGCGGAGAGTCCTTGGGCTCGCGGCGACACTGGCGGCGGCTTCGCTGGTCGTCTTCGTGGTCCTCGAGGTGCTGCCGGGCGATCCCGCCTTGGTCATGCTGGGGACGGAGGCGCAGCCCCAAACCCTCGCCTTGTTGCGCGCCGAAATGGGGTTGGATCAACCCGCGCCCCAACGTTATTTGACTTGGGTCGCGGGGCTTGTCCGCGGCGATCTCGGTCTGAGCTACACCTACCGGGTGCCCGTCGGGGAGCTGGTCGTCCAAAGGCTGGAAGTCACCTTGCCGCTGACGGTTCTCGCCATTTCCCTGTCGACGGCTCTTGCCATCCCGCTGGGCGTTTTTGCCGCATCCCGCCACCGAAAGTGGGGCGATAGCGCGATCATGGCGTTCGCGCAACTGGGCATGGCGATCCCGAATTTCTGGCTTGCGCTGCTCCTGGTGCTGGTTTTTGCGGTGCAGCTCGGCTGGTTTTCCGCCGGCGGGTTCCCGGGTTGGTCGGAATCGCCCGGAGCCGCTTTCCAGGCGCTCGTGTTACCCGCGATTGCCCTCGCTTTACCCCAGGCCGCGATCCTGGCTCGGGTCACCCGCTCGGCGGTTCTCGACATGATGGGCGAGGATTTTGTCCGCACCGCCCGCGCCAAGGGACTCAGTCGAGACGCCGCCCTCTGGCGTCATGCCCTGCGCAACGCGTTGATCCCGGTTCTGACGATCATGGGGTTGCAATTTTCGTTTCTCCTGGCCGGCGCCGTGATCGTGGAAAACGTGTTTTATCTGCCGGGATTGGGCAGGTTGGTTTTTCAGGCCGTCAGTCAGCGCGATCTCATCGTCGTCAAGAATGTCGTCTTGTTGCTCGCCGCCGCGGTCGTGACGGTCAATTTCATCGTCGATCTGCTTTACGCCGCGGTGGACCCACGATTGAGGACCGGCCGCTGATGGCATTGAAAGGCCTCAGGCGCGGGCGCGCCGGCCTGGCCGTTGGGATTGGCCTGGTCTTGGTTCTGGTCGTCACCTCCGTCCTGTCCCTGGTGTGGACCCCTTACCCACCCGCGGACATCGACATCCCCAGCCGGCTGCAGGGGCCCTCGCTGGCGCATTGGTTGGGGACGGATCCCTTTGGACGCGATGTCGCCTCGATGTTGATCGTCGGCGGGCGCAATTCACTCGCGATCGCCCTGACCGCCGTGTTTGTCGGCCTTGTCCTGGGCGTCGGCCTGGGCGCCGCGGCCGCCGCCTCGGGTGGATGGTTCAGCGACGTCATCATGCGGCTCGCCGATTTCACCTTCGCTTTTCCCGCCTTGTTGTCGGCCATCCTGATCACGGCGGTTCTTGGACCCGGCGCCATCAACGCCGTCCTCGCCATCGGAATCTTCAATATTCCGGTATTCGCCAGGGTGACGCGCGGCGCCGCGCTGCAGATATGGGGCCGCGACTACATCCTCGCGGCCCGCGCGGCGGGCAAAGGCAGCCTCAGCATCACCGTCGAACACGTGCTGCCGAATGTGGCCGGTTTGCTCATCGTGCAGGCCAGCCTCCAATTTGCCCTCGCCATTCTCGCAGAAGCCGGATTGTCCTATCTCGGATTCGGTACGCAGCCGCCCAATCCCAGCTGGGGGCGCATGTTAAACGAGGCGCAGACCTTCATGAGCGCCGCGCCGCTTCTCGCCCTATTCCCCGGGTTTGCCATCGCCGTTTCGGTGTTGGCCTTTAACCTATTGGGCGACGGTCTGCGCGACCTCGTCGACCCGAAACTTGCCCGGATGCGTTAGGTGCCGTTACTGCAAATCGAGTCGCTGAACGTCACCATCGTCGCGCCGTCCGGCAACGCCCATATCCTGCGCGACGTCGGGTTCAAACTTGAGCGCGGCAGCACGCTGGGGATCGTCGGGGAATCCGGGTGCGGCAAGACGATGACGGCTTTGGCCTTGATGGGGCTGCTGCCGGATGCCGCCACGGCCACCGGGCGTATCGAGTTCGAGGGCACCGATCTTCTGGGTCAAGACGAGGCGGCATGGTGCCGCCTGCGAGGAAACCGTATCGCCATGATCTTCCAGGAGCCGGCGTCCGCGCTGAACCCGTTGCAGCCGATCGGCCGACAGGTCGCGGAGGGGCTTACTCTTCACCGCGGTCTGTCCAGGCTTTCATCCCTCGCCGAGGCCGAGCGATTGCTCGACCGGGTCGGAATCCCACAACGCCACAGGCGACTGGATTCTTTCCCACATGAGCTGTCCGGCGGACAACGGCAGAGGGTGCTCATCGCGATGGCGCTCGCCTGCAAGCCGGCATTGCTGATCGCCGATGAGCCAACCAGCGCCCTTGATGTCACCGTGCAGGCGCAGATTCTCGACCTATTGCGCGATCTGGTCGCGGAATTGGGGATGGCGTTGATTCTCATCTCCCATGATCTTGGAGTCATCGGCGAGGTCTGCGAACGCGTCATCGTCATGTACGCCGGGCAAATCGTCGAAAGCGCATCGGCGGCGGCGTTCTTTCGCGGGCGGGCGCACCCCTATTCCCAGGCGCTTTTCGGTGCCCTTCCGCGAGCGCGCGGCGGCGAAAGGGCCCGGCTTGCCGCGATTTCTGGCTTCGTCCCCGATCCCAGAGAGCTGCCCCGCGGCTGCGCCTTTCGCGACCGTTGTCCGATTGGAACCTCGGTCTGCGAAGCGCAGCGGCCCCCCACAATCGCGGTGGCGGAAGATCATTTCGCCCTTTGTCACTTTCCGAGCGCGCCATGAGCGGGGCGCAAATCGGAAAGGTTGACCCGCTGGTCGAGGTTATCGATCTGGTTCGGCATTATCCGCCGCGCGGTGCTGTCTTCGCGGAACGGAAGGCGGTTCGCGCCGTCGATGGCGTCGATTTTCGGATCGAGCAAAGCCGCAGCTTTGGAATCGTCGGGGAATCGGGCTGCGGGAAATCGACCCTTGCGCGGCTAGTCATGGCGCTCGACAGGCCTACCGCCGGAAGGGTGATGTTCATGGGAAACGACCTGTTTTCCCTAAGCGCGCAGGCCCTGCGGCGACTTCGCCGCAATTTTCAGATCGTCTTTCAGGATCCACAGGGCTCGCTCGACCCACGTCACAGGGCAAAACGAATCGTCGGCGAGCCTTTAGACGTGGCCGCCCCTGGCCTGCCCGGGACCGAACGGAACGATCGCGTCGCGGCGATGCTCGCGGCGGTTGGCCTTCGCCCCGACGACGGCGAGCGTTATCCCCACGAATTTTCCGGCGGCCAGCGCCAACGCCTGGCAATCGCCCGCGCCCTGATCACCGAACCGGCCCTGATCGTGGCCGACGAACCGGTGTCGGCCCTGGACGTCTCCGTTCAGGCGCAGGTGCTGAACCTGTTGCGCGATCTCGGCGACAGCCGCAACGTCACCTATTTGCTGATCAGCCATAATTTGTCGGCGATCGAACACGTGGCCGAGGACGTGGCGGTGATGTATTTGGGCAAGTTCGTCGAGATGGGTCCGGCCAGGGAGATATTCGCCGCGCCCGCCCATCCCTATACACAAGCATTGGTGGATTCGGTGCCCGATCCGCAAAGGCCGGATCGGCGGCGGCATCGCATTCCCGAACCGGCACCGGCGGCGACCACCGGCTGTTCCTTCGCCCCACGATGCCCGCGAGCGGAAGCGCGTTGCCGAATCGACGCACCGAATTTGCGGCCCATCGCGCCTGGACGGCACGCGGCCTGTCACCTCATTTGACGATCGGCGGCGCCTGATCCCAGGGAAACTCGATCCAAACGTCCTGCGCGACCGCCGAGAAAAACGTATCGACGAAGGGCTGTCCCCGGGGTTTCGCGTACAACACCGCGTAGTGGGCCTGGGGCCTTAGCGCCAGCACGACGCGAGCCGTGGCGCCGGTGTCCGCCAAATCGTCGATGATCAACCAGCCGGCGGCGTCCCGCGGCGTCGCGTTCAGGACCTGCACATCGCCACGCACCCGGTCGTCATAACTGGCGATCGCGACCGCCTCGACCAGCCTTATGTCGAGCGCCCGGGCCACGATCGCCGCGGGCACGAGCCCGCCCCGCGACACCGCGACGATGCCCCGCCACGGACCCTGCCGCGCCAGCAGGCCGGCAAGTGCGCTGGCATGGTCGTGCAGCGTCATCCAGGAAATGTTTAGAGTCGGCATGGGCCGCGCGATGGCAACATTGCCGGCGCGGCTTCAGACCGCCGATTCGGGAACCGGCCACAACATGCAGCCATCGATCCGCCACTCGCCATCGATCCCCCGTTCCATGGGATAGACGGCGAGAACAGCAATGCCATCGCCCCCACGGACGTAAACAAGTTGGGCGACGATGCCATCCAAATCCACGATCTCGCGAAAGGTCACCTCTTTGGGCCGATAGAGGGAGGCGTACGACCCCAGAACCATGCTCATGAAACGTTCGGGCGTACGAAACATCGCGCGGATTTTCGAGGAATTGAGAGCGAAGGCAACAACCCCGTCGTCCCGAGAGAATGCGTCGAGTTGTTTTTCGATTTTCGACCGGATGGCCGCCCGGTCGATGTCGGATATCCTGGCCGCGGGCGGATTGGTTTGGGCAAAGGCCGCGGTTGCGGCGAGTACCAGCACAATGCAAACAAACAGGCGGCGCATCGGACAGGCTTTCAGCTTGAGTGACCCCAAGCATTATAGTGCGTCGGGGTGCCGCCGATAGCCGCCCATCGAAGATTCGTCCGTGTTACAATTCGTTAACCAATGAGGGCGTAATTTCGGCGACGACAAGGTTTAAGGAGGCTCGCATGGTCGACGATTACTGCATGAGCAAGGCCGAAGAGGCGCTTTCCACCGGCGGCGGCGATCACCGCCGCGCGGCCAAGCTGTTGCGCGATTGGGCCAAGGACGATCTCGATCTACAGGCCGCTCTGCTGCAACCGTTTCTCGGTAGCCTGTGCGCGCTTGCCATCCAACGCGCCGCCGCGAAACGGGCGCGGGCACGTCAACAAAAACTATCGCCGGCAACCGAATCGCCGGGCGTCGACATGGCCGAGGTCGTGCGTATGGCCCTTGGCGGGAAGTCGCCGGCGGGAACACCGAAACCCGCATGGACACCGACGAACCGCAAGCGGCAGGAACAAGCCATCCACACCATCGCCGCCGCCTATCGCGCCAAGCCCCCGCGCGAGCGGTAAGGCCCCCCGTCAATTAAGTAGAACGCCGCGTCGCGGCGCACCTGCGCCGCGGAGGGCATCCCGGCCGCCACGCCTTCTCGTGGGGCGACCGATGGGACACTCCTAGTCCGTCGCCCGGCCCGTCACATCCGCCACAGCCCTCAGATGTGGCCTAACCGCTTTTTCAGACTTTATATCAAGGCCTTAGACGATCCCGGCGGCTCTTGCCGCGGCATCGGTTAGGCGGCGAAGTCGATGATCGACCCGGGCGCGGCGTTTTCGGTGCGGTGCGCCAGTTGAGAATAGGCGTTGATCGCGGCGCCGAAGGGCTCGTAATGGGCGCCGGCCGACAGATTTTCTTGAGCGATCGTCTGGGCGGCAAAACCCGCGGTCGTGAACGAGCGTGTCGGCCGAAAATGCGGAGCGACCGATCGGCTCTGACGATTGGCGTCGCCGCGATAGCCGGCATAGGCCTCGGCCCAGGAGGAACGGCGATCGACCGGCCGCCGCGGGGCATCCTCGTCGAGGATGCGGCGACGTTCCGGCCGCAGGAATTCTTCGGTTTGAAATGAATCGACCGCGGAATCGGTCTCGCCGAACCGTTTGAAATCCGGCGGCGGAAGTGCGGCGGAGGTGATGAGTTGGAGTTGCACGCCGGTCCCGGTCCTTCTTCACCCTACCCCGACCCGATTGGGGTGCCGGCTTTACCGGCTTCATTGGTGTCGACCGCATTGTCGCCTATGAGTCCTTAATCGAAGGTAAACGCCGCCGAACCGTGATCGGCTTGTTTGGGGGCGCGGCGAGGATTAGAGTTTTCGTCAATCAGGGGAGAAATCAAGCCATGTCGCCAGCAGCTCCCGCGCGCGCCGCGGACGCCGCAACGAACAATCTGGATGCGTGGTGGATGCCGTTTACGGCCAACCGCCAATTCAAGGCACGCCCCCGCATCCTGGTGGCGGCTAAGGACATGCACTACACCTCGGCCGATGGCCGGTCGATTCTCGACGGCACCGCCGGTATGTGGTGCGTGAACGCCGGGCATTGCCGGGAGCCGATTGCCGCGGCCATCGCCGCGCAGGCCGCGCGCATGGATTTCTCGCCGACCTTTCAGATGGGCCATCCGGGGGGATTTGAACTCGCGGCCCGGCTCGCCACGATGCTTCCCGGCGACTTGAACCACACTTTCTTCGTTAATTCCGGGTCCGAGGCGGTCGATACCGCGTTGAAGATTGCCCTGGCCTATCATCGCGCCCGCGGCGAATCGGGCCGGCAGCGCTTCATCGGGCGCGAGCGCGCCTATCATGGCGTTGGTTTCGGCGGCATGGCCGTGGGCGGGATCGGGCTCAATCGGCGGCAGTTCGGCGTCGGGTTGGCGGGCGTGGACCATCTGCCCCACACCCATGACCTGGCGCGCAATGCGTTCAGCCGCGGGCAACCGGCCAATGGCGTGGAACTGGCCGACATTTTGGAGAAGCTGGTCGCCCTGCACGACCCCTCGACCATCGCGGCCGTGATCGTCGAGCCGGTCGCGGGATCGACCGGGGTGTTGATCCCGCCCAAGGGTTATCTCGAGCGCTTGCGCCAGATCTGCGACAAACACGGAATCCTGCTGATCTTCGACGAGGTGATTACCGGTTTCGGCCGTCTCGGCACGGCCTTTGCCGCCGATCGCTTCGCGATTCAGCCGGACATGATGACGGTGGCGAAGGGGTTGACCAACGCCGCGGTGCCGATGGGAGCCGTTTTCGCGCGCAAGGGCATCTACGACGCGCTGATGACCGGCCCGGAGCACATGGTCGAGCTGTTCCATGGCTACACCTACTCCGCCCACGCCCTTGCCTGCGCGGCCGGATTGGCGACGCTTAATCTCTATGCCCAGGAAGGGTTGTTCCAGCGCGCCGCCGATCTTGCCCCCTATTGGGAAGATGCGGTTCATTCGTTGAAGGGACTTCCCAACGTCATCGACATCCGCAATCTTGGCCTGGTCGCGGCGGTCGAACTCGAACCCCGGGCCGGCAAGCCGACAACGCGCGCCTATGACGTGCTCGTCGGTTGTTTCGAAGCCGGTCTTCTTGTCCGCGCGACCGGAGACATCATCGCCCTTTCGCCACCGCTCATCGTCAGCCGTCCGCAAATCGATCAGATCGTCGATATCCTTGGCCGGACGATAAAAGCCACCGCCTGACCCAAGCGGGCGAGCTTGCGGATCGCGCGTCCGCGATCTAAGAACGCTGTCTTCGAAAGTTCACATTAGCTCTTATTTAACCGTGGATGGTTAGGGTACGACCCGCCATATCGGGTGGATTCGTGCCAACGATCGCGCGGAAAGCCGGGAGATGAACGAGGGTCAAGAGGAACTGGTGCGACTGCGGGCGGCGATCGCCGCGACCGGCGACGTTGTCTATGACTGGGATTTGGTCAATGACGCGGTGTTGTGGTCGGGTCGAGCGGCGGAATTGCTTGGCCGCGCCGGCACCCTGGTCGGCGATGGCGACGCCTTCAACGCCCTTCTCCATCCCGAAGACCTGGCTCGACGCCTAAAGGCGCTGTCCCATCATTTCACGACCCAAGAACCGTTCGACTGCGAGTACCGGCTTTGTCCGGAGCCCGAGAAGACGATCTGGGTCCATGACCGCGCTTTCGCCCAATTCGACTCCAATGGCCGGCCGATTCGTATGGTCGGCGCCTTGCGCGGCGTGACCGCGCGCAAACAAAAGGAAGCCGAGCTCGAGTATCAGGCGAATTTCGATCAGCTCACCGGGCAACTCAATTATCCAAGGCTCCGCGCGGCGTTGGATCAAGCGATCACCTACAGCATCCGCTACGATGTTCCCGGAGCCTATCTGACGATCGGCATCGACAAACTTTCCCTGATCAACGACGCCTATGGCCCAAACGCCGCCGATTCGGTGATTGTCGATGTCGGGCGCCGCCTGAAACGTTCGGTGCGCGCGGGTGACGTGGTTGGGCGTGTGGGCGGCGATCGGTTCGGGGTCGTTTTCGCCAATTGCCCGCCCGGCGACATCGCCGCCGCCGCGGACAAGATATTGCAAGCGATCCTCTATCCCGAAGTCCTGACGCCAGCCGGGCCGATCCATGTCACCGTCTCGGCGGGTGGCGTCAGTTTTCCGACCGGCGCGAGCGTGGCTCAGGATGCCATGACCAAGGCCGACATCGGAATGCAGGAGGCAAAACGCTCCGGCCGCAATTGTTTTGTCCCCTATAGCGGGACCGAAGCCGAACGCGTCGGCCAACGTCAGTTGATCTCCCGGGCCAAACGACTGCAAATGGCATTGCGCAGCGACGAGCTATTTTTTGCGTATCAGCCCGTCGTTGCCAGCGCCGGGCGCCAGGTCGATCACTATGAATGCCTCATCCGCATGCGCGATGAGGATGGTACCGTGTTGAACGCCATCGAGTTCGTTCCTGTCGCCGAACAACTTGGTCTGATGCGCCAGATGGATCGCCGCGTCCTCGAAATGGCGGTCGCGGACCTCGAGAATTTTTGCGACGCGAGGCTGGCAATCAATATTTCGGGTCTAACCCCCGCCGATCCAGGGTGGCTCCAAGCCCTGACCAAGCTACTCAGCCATCGGCCGGAAATGGCCAGGCGGCTGACCCTGGAAATCACCGAAACAACGGCCCTGCGCGATGTCCAGGAGACGGCGCAATTCGTCGATTCCGTGCATCGGCTGGGCTGCCGCGTCAGCCTGGACGATTTCGGCGCCGGATATACATCCTTTCGGCATTTGAAGGATCTCCGGATCGACTGCGTCAAGATCGACGGAACCTTCGTCCGCGACATCTCGCATAGCCGGGACAACCAATTATTCGTCAAGACACTCGTCGGCCTCGCGCAGGGCTTCAACCTGGACACCGTCGCCGAGTGTGTTGAAAACGAGCTCGACGCCGAACTCCTCGTTCAAGGCGGCGTTGGTTTCCTACAAGGCTTTCATTGCGGCGCGCCGGCGACTGTCAAACCCTGGGAAAAGCCAACACGGGCCGTCGCCGCGAATGAAGCTCGCGGTACCTAATCCGGGCGCTTCTGGCTTAGGTGGTCGAATTGCTTCTGGATGGCCTCAAGCTTTGACTTCAACTCGCTGATGCTGTCGGTGCCCGGCTCGGGGATGCCCGCTTGGGCTATGTCCTCATCCTTGACGAAGGGCGCGAACATCTTCATCGCGCTTTCGAGAATGGCTATGTTCTGTTTGCCCATTTCCTCGAAGCGGCCAAAGGGAAACAAGCCGCCAAAGGCACCCTCGAGATATTTCCGCATCTGCACCTGATTGCGGGCGAAGGATTTCATGCTGTGTTCCAGATAACGCGGAACCACGGCTTGCAAACTATCGCCATAGAACCCGATAAGCTGCCGCAGAAACCCGATCGGCAGAAGATTGGGGCCCTTAGCCTCTTCCTCGACGATGATTTGGGTCAGGACGGACCGGGTGATGTCGTCGCCCGACTTGGCATCCTGAACCACGAATTCGGTGCCGTCCTTGACCATCTGGCAGAGATGCTCAAGCGTGACGTAGCTGCTGCTCGCCGTGTTATAGAGGCGGCGATTGGCGTATTTCTTGATCCGAACGGTGGCGGCTGTGGGTTCGCTGTCGGTCATGATGCCGGCGGAAAGGGCTGCGAAGTCGCGGGACGATACACCAATTCGGTCGGTGAGGGGAATTGCCGCATCGCGGCGGCAATGCTGACAACGCGGTGGCGCCTTCGCTATAGTGTTGGCCATGCAGGATCCGCCGGATATCGAGGCGCTTGCCCGCCGCTATCTGGACCTGTGGCAGGACCAAATGACAGCGATCGCGGCCGATCCGGATTTCGCCGAAACCATGGGCCGATTGTTTGGGCTGATGGCCTGGGCGGCTCCCTCGGCCGGGGGATCGCCGCCGACCACCCCGATCGCTAATGACCTCACCACGAAGCCGCGCGGAAACATGCGAAATGACAACAAGCCACTCGCAGAACCCTCGAATGGGTCCGCGCCCCCTACCGCTGCACGTAGCGACGGCGGCGATGACGTGGCTCGGCTCACGCGCCGTATTGCCGATCTCGAGGCACGCCTCATGGCCCTGGAAAAAGGAAGTGGCGGAGGCGGCGGCCGAGCTGGTACGCGACCTCGAAAAAATAGACGCTGAGGCATTCACCGCGGCTGTCGACCGCGAAACCAGACGGCGTTTCGACGGATTCGCGGCCGGAATACTCGCCTATCGTCGTCACCCCTATCGCCGCACGCTGGATGATCCTCCCGCGATCTGGAGCGAGGGCACGACCCGCCTTCTCGACTATGGCGTTCCCGCCGCCGCCGACGCGCCACCGGTCCTGGTTATCCCTTCGCTCATCAATCGGGCCTATATCGTCGATCTGTCCGAACAGCGCAGCTTGCTGCGCTTTCTTGCCGGGGCAGGCCTGCGCCCCTTCCTCATGGATTGGGGAAAACCTGGTCCGGTCGAGCGCAATTTTTCCCTGACCGACTATGTTGCCGGCCGCCTCGAATCCGCCCTCGATGCCGTTCTCGACGCAACCGGCCGGCCCGTGCAGGTTATCGGTTATTGCATGGGTGGATTGCTTGCCCTGGCATTGGCGCATCGCAGACGGCGCGATATCGCCTCGTTGGCGTTGTTGGCCACGCCGTGGGACTTCCACGTCGATCGCCCGAACACGGGAGCAACACTCTCGAGGTCGATGCAGCCGATCCTGCCCTGGCTTGAACGCATCGGGGAACTTCCCGTCGATTTGATCCAGGTTCTGTTCTTCGGCCTTGATCCTTATATGGTGATCCGCAAATTCCTGAACTTTGGAACGCTGGATCCCACCTCCTCGCGCGCCATTGAGTTTGTCGCTTTGGAAGACTGGCTGAACGACGGCGTGGGTCTGGCCGCCGGCGTGGCGCGCGAATGTTTGGTGGGCTGGTATGGCGCCAACACGCCGGGACGGGGAGAATGGCGGGTCGCCGGGCGAGCGGTTCTCCCGCAAACGCTGACCCTGCCGGCTTTGGTTGTTGTTCCGCAGCAGGACCGCATCGTCCTTCCGGCTTCGTCCGAGGTGCTGGCCCAGACCCTTCCGCAGGCCAGGCGCCTGGTGCCGCCGTTGGGACACATCGGCATGGTGGTTGGGCGCCGCGCTGAAGAGGAACTTTGGCGGCCGCTCCTCGAATGGCTTCGTACCCATGCGACCGGCGGACTTGTATCGAACGCCCCGGCTGCATATAAAAAGGCCAAAGTGAAATCCCTCCGTCCCGCAAAGGTCGGGGCTCGCGCGAAAGGACAGTCTGAATGACCGACGTCGTCATCGTTGGCGCCGCCCGCACCCCTGTTGGCGCGTTCAACGGCTCGTTGAGTTCACTACCGGCCCACCGCCTTGGAGCCATGGCGATTCAGGAAGCGCTCAATCGCGCCCAGGTCGCACCCGGCGAGGTCGCGGAGGTGATCTTGGGGCAGGTCTTGACGGCGGGAATGGGTCAAAATCCAGCGCGGCAGGCCGCCGTCGCCGCGGGTATCCCGATAGAAAAAACGGCCTATGGAATCAATCAGGTTTGCGGCTCGGGTCTGCGGGCCGTGGCTTTGGGCTATCAGGCCATCAAACTCGGTGACAGCGACATCGTTGTCGCCGGCGGCCAGGAAAGCATGAGTCAGTCCGCTCACTGCATGCACCTCCGAAACGGGGTGAAAATGGGCCCGGCGGAAATGGTCGACACCATGATCAAGGATGGGTTGTGGGATGCCTTCAATGGCTACCATATGGGCAATACCGCGGAGAATGTCGCCCAAAAGTGGCAAATTACCCGCGAGGAACAAGACCGCTTCGCCGTGGCTTCCCAGAACAAGGCCGAGGCCGCGCAAAAAGCCGGCAAGTTCAAGGCGGAAATCTCGCCCGTGAAGATTGTCGGCCGCAAAGGTGAGGTCGTGATCGTCGATTCCGACGAATATCCGAGGCACGGAACGACGCTGGAGGCTTTGGCCAAACTGCGCCCAGCCTTTGACAAGGCCGGCACGGTAACGGCTGGCAATGCCTCGGGCATTAATGATGGCGCCGCCGCCGTCGTTCTGATGACCGAAAAAGAGGCGGCCAAGCGCGGCCTCAAGCCGCTGGCGCGGATCGCCTCCTGGGCGACGGTGGGGGTTGACCCCGCGGTCATGGGGAGCGGCCCGATTCCGGCGAGTCGCGCCGCGCTCAAGAAGGCAGGATGGAGTGCCGCCGATCTCGACTTGATCGAGGCCAACGAGGCCTTTGCGGCACAGGCCTGCGCGGTGAATAAAGACCTCGGCTGGGACGTGGCCAAGGTCAATGTGAATGGCGGGTCGATCGCCATTGGGCATCCCATCGGCGCGTCCGGCGCCCGTATATTTGTCACGCTCCTCCACGAAATGGAGCGACGCTCCGCAAAAAAAGGGCTCGCCACGCTTTGTATTGGTGGCGGCATGGGTATTGCAATGTGCGTGGAGAGAAATTAATCGCGCGGCGGGAACGCTCGGCTCTTTGACCGAGTCTGGATTCAACTAAAAGCATCACGGAGATAAGGCATGGCGCGTGTGGCAGTCGTCACCGGCGGAACCCGGGGCATTGGCGAGGCGATTTCGAAGGCCTTGAAGGCGGCTGGCTGTCGCGTCGCCGCCAATTACGCGGGAAACGATGCGGCGGCGGCGAAATTCAGCCAGGAAACCGGCATCAAGTCCTTCAAATGGGACGTCGCGAAATTCGACGCGTGCCGGGAGGGTCTAGCAAAAGTCGTTCTGGAGCTTGGACCGGTTGACGTCCTTGTCAACAATGCCGGCATCACCCGCGACGTCACCCTCCACCGCATGACGCCCGAACAATGGAGTACGGTCATCGAAACGGACCTGACCTCCTGCTTTAACATGAGCCGGCTGGTCATCGAATCGATGCGCGAGCGCAGCTTCGGCCGCATCGTGAATATCGCGTCGATCAACGGGCAAAAAGGGCAGTTCGGCCAGTCCAATTACGCCGCGGCCAAGGCTGGAATGATCGGCTTCACCAAGGCCTTGGCGTTGGAGAACGCAAACAAGGGCATCACCGTGAACGCCGTCGCCCCGGGTTACATCGCCACCGAAATGGTGCAGGCCGTGAAGCCGGAGGTTCTTGAGAAGATCGTGGCGCAAATCCCGGCTGGGCGGTTGGGAACCGCCGAAGACGTGGCGCGTTGCGTGGCCTTCCTCGCGGCCGACGACGCCGGCTTCGTCAACGGATCGACGCTCACCGTCAATGGCGCCCAGTATTTGATCTGAAAAAACCGGCTCCGCGATCACACGGGTGGCGCGGAGCCCGTTATCCCTGGTGCCGGGTCGTCAGCATCGACGGGCGCCTGGCGAACGATTCATACCATTTGGCGAGTTTCGGCCTCGCCTTCCGCCAATCGTCGGCGGCGAAGCGGAAATCGAGGTAGCCGAGCGCGCAACCGACGGCGATCTGGCCGATCGTCAGCTTTCCGTCCAGTTCGCCAACGCGTTTTTCCAAATCGTCCAGAGCCTGGTTCACCTTGGATTTCTGCCGAGAAACCCAGTCCGGGTATTGTCTGTCCGGCGGTCGACGGCTCTCCTCTCGGCACAATAGGGCTGCGTCCATGACGCCATCCGCCAACGCCTGAAGCCGCAACGCCCGCCAACGTTCCCTGCCCGCCTCCGGGAAGACCTTGGCGCCCATGGCGTGACTGTCGAGGTACTCGCAGATCACCGGGGAATCGTACAGCGCCTCGCCGTCATCGGTTAGTAACACCGGCACCTTGCCGAGGGGGTTGTCCTTTTTCAGGTCGCCGGCGGCGTCGTTGGGAATCGTGTTGATGCGATCAAGCCGCGCATCGAGGCCGACTTCGATGGCGACGACGGCGACTTTGCGGGCATAGGGTGAAAAGGGCGAATAACGAAGTTTCATGATCCACCTATCGCGTTCTCAGAAAACATCCTTGCGGCGCCGAATTTCCGTGAAAACCGTAACGGCATCGACACCTTCGAGTCCGACCGCTCGCGCCACGCCCGGGTGGTCGGCGCGCAGGAACGGATTGGTCGCGCGTTCATCCGCCAGGAGCGACGGCACCGTGGACAGGTTGCGCGCACGCGCCGCGTCCACCGCGCGCGCCCGCTGGCGAAGGCTGGGATTGTCGGGATCGATGGTTAGGGCGAAGCGGGCATTGGCCTGGGTGTATTCATGGCCGCAATACACCGCGGTATCGTCCGGCAACCCGCGCAGTTTGAGCAGCGATTCCCACATCTGGCGCGGCGTGCCCTCGAACAAACGTCCGCAGCCCAGCGCAAAGAGCGTATCGCCGCAAAACAACGCGGCGCGGTCGGGAAACCAATAGGCGATGTGACCGCGTGTGTGGCCGGGGATGTCGAAGACCGTCGCTCGCTGCCCGCCGAGAAAAAAATTCTCGCCATCACCCAAAGCGATATCGATGCCTGGGATGCGATCGCGATCGGCGAGCGGTCCAACGATCGTGCATCCCGTCGCCTCCTTCAGAGCCAAATTGCCCCCGACATGGTCGCCATGGTGATGGGTGTTAAGGATGTGGGTCAGCCGCCACCCAAGTTCGGCGAGGCGCTCCAGCACCGGCTCGTGCACCGACGGATCGATCGCGGCCGTCGCCAGGGTCATCGCGTCACGCGCCAGGTAGACATAATTGTCGCGCAAGACCGGGATTTGTTCGATGAGCATGGCTGCCATGACGCGATGCCCGTCGAGGACGGCTCAGGACTCCGCGCGGAGTTTCGGCCGCGCCGCCGGACTCGCCGCTCGGCCCAGGCTGAGACTCCAAACCCCTATGGCCTGTTCCCGTCCGGGCAGCAGCCGGTCCCCGCAATCGAAAAATCCGGCGAGGTCGGCCGCGGAATCCGGCAAGGTCCGCGCCGCAGCCAGCAAATCGGCGCTGACGGCGATATCGGCTTGGAGCGCGCGAGTTAGCTTTTCCAATCGGCTGGCGACATTGACAGTATCGCCGACCACGGTGAACTCGACGCGGCGCTCCCCCCCGACATCGCCGACGACGACCGGGCCGTAATGAGCGCCAACCCCGATCCTGATCGGGGGTTCGCCTTGTTGGAGCCGTTGTTCGTTCCATGCCTGCACGGCGCGCACGATTCCCTTGGCGCAGCGCAATGCGCGTAAGGGATCGTCGGGAGCGGGTTTCAACGTGCCGAAGGTCGCCATCAGGCCGTCACCGATGAATTTGTCGATCGTGCCACCCTGACGGAACACCTCGTCCTCGAGGCGGCCGAAGAATTTACGCAACAACTCCATGGTCTTGGCCGGCGGGATTGTGGCGGTCAACCCGGTGAAGCCGACGATGTCGGTGAACAGAACGACGACGTTCTGGGCCCGTCCGGTCCCCAGCGCTTGGTCGGTATCGGTCAGCTCATCAACAAGGTTCGGGGAGAAATAACGGGCGAGGTTGCCGCGGGCGCGCTCGGCGATGGCTTGGCGCTGGACCAGTTTGCGCACGCGGGCAACGACGGCGGTCAACATCCCGGTCGCGACCAAGTAGACAAGGATTTCGTAGATTACAACCAGCAGGTCGACGAAGTGCGTATCGAGGCGCCGGGCCAGGATTTCATCCGCCGATAGACCCGGCGGCGGCGCGAGTCCGCCAATCGTGCCCGGTTGCATGAGAATCCAGGCGACGCCCACGCCGCGCGCCAGCGCCGCGGTGAACCCGGTCCACAACACGAAGCCCGGCGAATAACTGAGGGCGGCAAGCGGCAGAAGGAGAAAATAGTTCGCGAAGCTGGCCTCCCGCAATTCCATGGCGACCGGCAAGTCATGGACTCGAAGCGGGTTGGGTACCGTAATCAAATAGGTCAGCAACAGGATATCGAGCGACATGAAGGCGTATTTGAACCAGGCCCGATGCAGCCGGGCGCGGGCCAGATGAAGCTGGAGAAGCCCCGTGATGGCGAAACCCGAAAGCGTCAGAATGTCGTAGTAGCCGGCGGGTGCGTTGAAATTGACCAATATCCAAAACGCGATAATGGACACGGCCGCCAATTTGGCCTGCGCCGCCAGACGCACCCCCGCCTGCGCCTCGTTGGCGAAGGCGGCGTCGATTCGCCAGCGGCGCCGCTCGGCCAGCGTGGATATTGTTGAAAATGGATCGGCCGACATGGCAGCGGGGTTCACGCGCGATTTTGGAGCACGGGCCGCATCTTATCGGCTTGGCGCCGCCGCGTCTGCGTTGCCGATCGGGCATTGACCGGAGCCCAGCGGACGCTACGTTGGAAACACCATGAAGAAAGCAATGCCCGCTCCGGTGGCCGCGGCACCTCTTCCGTCCGCGGGCGGCGGTCCTCTCGCCGCGTTTCAAGCTGGGATCGCTTCAGGCGATATCGCCTTCGATCCGATTCAGGAATGGGCGGCCGAAAGATTGCAGGCGCTTCACGCGGCGTTGTCCAGCCATGGCCGCGACGCGGTAAAGACGACGTGGCACGGCCGATTGGGCCTTTCGCGGCGGACGGCGGCGCCGCCGCGCGGTCTTTACCTGGTTGGCGGCGTCGGGCGCGGCAAGTCGATGCTGATGGATTTGTTCTTCGCGGCATCACCGATGGCGGCGAAACGCCGCGTCCATTTCCATGCCTTCATGCTGGAGGCGCATGCGCGCATGCACAAATGGCGGCAGAAGAACCTGCAGGATCGCGAGGGCAAGGATCCGATTGCCCCGCTCGCGCGCAAGATCGCCGACGAGTCCCGTTTGTTGTGCTTCGACGAGTTCCAGGTGACCAATATCGCCGACGCCATGATCCTGGGCCGCCTGTTCGAGCAGCTTTTCGCGCTCGGCGTCGTTGTGGTGGCGACCTCGAACACCGCGCCCGACGATCTCTATCGCAACGGATTGCAGCGGGAACGTTTTCTTCCGTTCATCGATCTGATCAAGCGCCGCCTGGACGTCGTTCATCTCGATGGAGATCGCGACTATCGGCGCGACCGCATCCTCACCATGCCGATCTACCACACCCCGCTTGGCCCCACGGCCGCTTCCGCGCTTGACGCGGCGTTCTTCAAACTCACCGATGACGAACAGGGGGAAAGGGCGGAAATCGCCGTCCAGGGCCGGACCTTGATCGTGCCCCAAGCCGCCCGCGGCGTGGCCCGCATGTCTTTCGCCGACCTTTGCTCCAAGCCGCTGGGCGCGGCCGATTACCTCGCCCTTGCCGGGAGCTTCCCCACGGTGGTCATCGACGATATCCCGCTGCTGGACGCCGACCGTCGCAACGAGGCCAGGCGTTTCATCACCCTGATCGACGCCCTCTACGAACATCGAACCAAATTGATCTGCGCCGCGGCGGCCCCGCCGGATCGGCTTTACCCATCGGGCGAGGGCGCGGTCGATTTCCGCCGCACGGCGTCGCGTTTGATGGAGATGCAATCCGCCGACTATCTGGCTTTGCGCCATATTCCGCGGGAGGCCATGGAATGAACCGGTTGGCATGTCCAATCGTGCTGAGCGCGGTGATCGCCGCCGCCGCCGTGGCGCCGCTTACGGCTCAGACCGCCGGCGGTCGCGGCTTCTATGATCGCGGCCAGTGGCCGGCGGCAATCGAGGCGCTGCGCCCTCCCGCCGAATCGGGTGATGCCGAAGCGCAATTCCTGATGGGCGCGATTCTCCTCGACGGCGGCAACGGCGTCCGGAAAGACGCCGTGGCCGCGTTGCGGTGGCTCGGCCAGGCCGCCGAACGGGATCACCCCGGCGCGCAGTTCGAGTTATTCTCCATCTACCCCACGAGCGGCGGGGATTTCGCGCAGGAGATCGCCCAGAAGGCAAAATGGGCCGAACGCCTCGCCCGCCAAGGCAAAGGATTAACAGAGCACCGCCGCGCCCAAGCGGCATTGTGCGCCGAATTTCTCGGCCGCGAATATTCAATGACCGGGCGGTCGACCCGCGATTTCCTCGTCGCTTATGCCTGGTTGAACGCCGCGATGATCCTGGGAAACACGGCCTCGGAAATCGAACGCGATTTGGTCGGCAACCGCTTGAGCAAAGACGATATCCGATCCGCCGAGCTGCTGACGGCCGAATTCCTGCGATAGCGCCGAAGCCGACCCGTCCGCGGTCAAGTCACCGCGCTTTGCCAAAGATGCGCGAGCGAAGCGGCCTTTGTTTTCTGACCGCGACCATCAACACGCGGGCGTCGCGCCGCATGTCCGACCACCACAAATCTTCGCGGTCGCGCGGGAACATGTAGCGGAAGGTCGCCTCGAATCCGACATCGTGCAACAGGTCCACGAGCGATTCATCACTGAGCCAGATCGAGAGGTCGTTCGTGAGCGAGGCCGTGGACGACAGGTCCTTGAACACCTGGCTCGTGCCGCGATCGAATTCGCGATAGGTCCGGCCCTCGTAGGTGCGCCCGCCGCGTTTGAAACGTTTCATACCCGACAATTCGGGCCGCCACCCGCCGCGCAGCGTCCTCGGCGTGCCGGGAAGGCCGACATGGGTTTCCAAAACCATGAATTCTTCTGTCAGATCCGCCATGTTCTTCAGGAAGGTGAAGGGATCGTCGAGGTGATAGAGGAGACCGAGTACGAGCGAGACGTCGAACCTGCCGTATTTTCGCCGCGTGACGTTCATGGCGTCGTCCTCGGCGAAGGAAATAGTCTCGATGCCCAGCGCCGACTTCACGAATTCGCATTTTTTGATGTTGATCGCCTTGCCGTCGATGCCCAGCACCTCGGCGCCCTGCAGGGCGCATTCGGCCGCGAAATACGCTTCGAGGCACCCGATATCGACGATCCGCTTCCCGGCGAATCCGCCATCGAGGTGATGGTTGATCACCCGCATGATGACCTGGTGCGACGGGTAATGATCGGGCACATGGGCGGTGTAGACGCCGAAAGGCAGCCGGATGTTGTGCCGCCAGGGCCCTAGGAAATCCCGGGTTTCGGCCAAGGACCGCTTGTTCCATCGCCGGTTCTCGAAGGACAGGTTCGAGATTTTCTCGAGATACGCCGCATTGTCCTGCAGCCACTTCGCGGATCGTTCGGCCATTCTCGGTCTCCGTTGAAACACGCCGGTGCAGCACGCCGTGTGGATTTAGGCGCAAGTGACGGCGGCGGCCACAAGCCTGGGCGGTTTCTAACGCGCGCGGCGGGCCTTCGTCCACTACCCGGCTTGCGCCCGGAATGCCGGCTGGCGCAAGGCGGGCGAGGATGATTAAATCCCGCCGATGAACGACTCCCCGCTGAACGACGTTATTTCGCGGCAATACGAAGTATGGCCGTATCCGCCGCCAAACGACGACTTGCCGTTGCTCGTATGCGATCCAAAGAACGCATTTCAGCAGTTCTGGCCGCGCATGGCGGCGTACCCCGAGGGTCTTAATATTCTCTCCGCGGGATGCGGCACGACCCAGGCGGCATCGATCGCGCTCCACAATCCCACCGCGCGGGTGCTGGGCATCGACGTGACCAGCGCGGCGCTGCGTCACGAATCCGCGCTCAAGGAGAAATACGGCCTCTCGAACCTTGAACTCCGCCAGTTGCCGATCGTCATTCGGTTGCCCTGAAGGCCGGTGATGGTGAAATCCCGCCGATGAAGGACTCACCGCTAAACGACGCCGTCGCGAGGCAATATGAAATCTGGCCCTACCCAAGGCCTGCCGACGAGCTAAGACAATCAACGTCCAACAACTCTTATCTTTTTTACTTTCCGACGCGCGAATACTGGGAGGGTATCGATATACTCGTGGCGGGATGCGGCACCAATCAGGCCGCACAACTCGCCCTCGGCGACCGTCATGCCCGCGTGGTCGGCATCGACGTGAGCCAAGCCGCGCTGGCCAACGAGCGTCGGCTCAAAGAGAAGTACGGGTTGGCCAACCCGAGGGAGCAGCCGAGCTTCGGACCCAGTTCGATCTCATCTTCTGCGACGGCGTCCTGCATCACCTAGCCGATCCGGTGGTGGGTGCGCGTGCCCTTGCGGGTTGTCTCAAAGACGATGGCGCAATCGAGCTCATGCTCTATGCGAAGTACGGTCGGTTCGCCGTCGAGACGATCCAATCGTTTTGCCGATCGCTCGCGCTCTCCCAGGACGAAAGGTCGGTAGAGATCGTGCGCAAACTGATTGCGCAACTCAAAACCAGCCACCCGATTCATGCTGCCATCAAGCAAGTTGAGGATATCGGGTACAGTTCCGGCATCATCGACTTATTCCTACACGGGCGAGATCGTAGCTATACGGTCGCCGATTGCATGGATTTGCTGGCTGGTGCTGGCCTTGTCCTGCAGGGCTGGATCGATAACGCGATGTATTACCCGGAACTTCATTTTTCCGCAGACCTCTGCCAACTCATCGCCGCTCTGCCGGAACAAAAAATCTGGGAGGCGATGGAACCGCTAATGACCGCGCACTCATTGCATAGTTTTGTGGCATGCAAACCCGCCCGCGACCAGGCGGAGTATCGGCTCGATTTCTCCAACCCACGCTTTCTAGAGTTTGTGCCAGCTTGGCGGCTGGACGTAAGGCTAGATTTTGAGGCCTGTCGCATGGTTCGACCGAACGGAGAGGCAACATTCCCACGATGGGCTGTCGATCTGCTTCGATCTATCGATGGCTGCCGGATGATCGGCGAACTGCGAAACTCGGCCCGGGCGACTCCGAGCCTCGAATTCTGTTCGGCACTATTCGGGTCGCTGTGGAAAGCCGGGGCGGTGTTATTCCGAATACCCTCACCGCGATAACATCGCGGCGAGGGTGAGGCCGTCATTGGTAGTATGGTGCCGGCGGAGGGAATTGAACCCCCGACCCGCGCATTACGAATGCGCTGCTCTACCCCTGAGCTACGCCGGCCTCCAAGAGATGCGATCGGAAAATAGGGCGGTTCGCGCGTCGCGGCAAGCCCGACGCCGCCGATTGACAGTCCGCCGGAGCGGCCGTCATTGTCGCGGCATCGGCTTTTCCCTGCATGGATGACAATGACCGAGCCGACAGCGCGGCACGACACCAGCCTCGCCAATATCCTGGCCGAAGCCACCAGACATTTTCTGGCCGGCGATTTGGTCGAAGCGGAGCGGCTCTGCCGGTCGCTTGTCGGCCCGGCGCCACCGGAGGCGCTGCAACTCCTCGGCCTCGTCGCCGATCGCAAGGGCGACGGCAAGGTCGCGGTCGAACGCTTGCGCGCGGCCGCCGACGGCGATCCGTCGAATGCCGGCTATCGCTACAATCTCGGCGTCATCCTGCAAAAATGGGGGGACATCGACGGCGCGGCAGCGGCTTGGTCGGAAGCCTTGCGGATCGCGCCGGATCACGCCGATGCGCTCTATAATCTCGCCAATACCGACAAGGCGCGCGGACGGATCGATGAGGCCATCGGCCGTTACCTTCGCGTCGTCGCAATCAATCCCGCCTTCGCCGAGGCGCACAACAATCTCGGCAACGCCCTGCAAGCCGTGTCGCGCCACGAGGAGGCGGCCGCCGCCTATCGTCGGGCGATCGCGCTGAAGCCCGGTTTCGCCCAGGCTCATAACAATCTGGCGGCCGCGCTTCGCCAGCTTGGCCGGCCCGCCGAGGCCATCGTCTGCCTGGAAAAAGCATTGGCTCTGGAGCCGGGTTATGCCGAGGCCTACAAGAATAAAGGCGCCGCCCTTCAGGATTTGGGCAAAATCGAAGAGGCCGTCGCCGCCTTTCGCCAAGCCATCACCTTGGCTCCCGGCCAAATCGAGACCTATGGCGATCTCGGCACCACGCTCGCCGCCCTCGGTCGGCTGGACCAGGCACGGGAAACCTACCGTCAGGCCCTGGCGATCAAGCCCGACGCCGGACTGCGCATTCGCCTCGCCACCCTGCTTCCCGCGATCTACGATTCGCCGGCGGAAATCGCCGAATCGCGGCGGCGGTATGGCGAGAATCTCGACGGGTTGGCGCGCGAAGACCTAAATCTTTCGGCGCCGGAGACGGAAGTCGGCCACACCCAATTCTATCTGGCCTATCAGGGCCTGAACGACCGCGAACTCCAGCAAAAGGCTTCGCGCCTGTACCTGAAATCCTGTCCGTCGCTCGACTGGACCGCGCCGCACTGCGTTTCCCCGCGACAAACAGCGGGAAGGCGGCTCAGGGTTGGCTTCGTTTCGCGGCACCTCTACGAACACACGATCGGCAAGCTCAATCGCGGATTGATCGCCCATCTCGATCGCGAGCGATTCGAGGTCGTTGTCATGCAACTGCCCGGCCCCGCCGATGCCATGGCGAGCGCGATCGCGGCCTCGGCGGATCGGGCCGCGAGATTGCCGGCGAAGCTGACCGATGCGCGCCGCGCGATCGGCGAGGCTGAACTGGATGTCTTGTTCTATCCCGACATCGGCATGGAGCCGATGACCTATTTCCTGGGTTTTGCGCGTCTCGCCCCGGTTCAAATGGTGACATGGGGCCACCCGGTCACCACCGGCATCCCCAACATCGATTATTTCCTGTCGAGCCGCGATCTGGAGCCCGATGGCAGCGAGGACCAATACACCGAACGCCTATTGAAGCCGCGCTCGCCCATCGTCCACTACCACCGTCCGCCCTTGCCGGCGCACCCGCGGGGCCGGGCGTGGCTTCAGGTACCGGACGGCGCAACCCTCTACGCCTGCCCGCAGAGCCTGTTCAAGCTGCATCCGGATTTCGACCCCCTGATCGGCGCCATCCTCGATCGCGACCGCAACGCCAGGATTCTGTTCATCCAGGATCGCACCGGCCACCAGGCGCGGCAGATCCGCGACCGTTTCGCCCGCGCGTTTCCCGAAAACGTCGACCGCGTGGTTTTCACGCCGCAATTGAAGCTCACGGAATTTCTCGATCTGCTGCGGGCGGCGGATGTGATCCTCGATCCGCCGCATTTCGGGGGCGGCAACACATCGCTCGAGGCATTCGCGATGGGCGCGCCAATCGTCACACTTCCCGGAGGTTTCCTGCGTTCGCGCATCACCTATGCGCTTTACCGCAAGATGAACATGCTCGACTTGATCGCGGACGGCGCCAAGACCTATGTCGATCTCGCGATCCGCCTGGGCACCGATCGCGACTGGCGCGAGGGCCTGCGTAAGAAAATCACCGAGCGCAGCGTCGTCCTCTACGAGGACATCCAGGTCGTGCGCGATTTCGAGGGTCTACTCTTGGAAGCCGCCTCGGGCTCCAATCTTCGGAAGTGATCGCGGGTAGCAGCGCCACCCGCGATCCTTTCATCCTTCCGACTCGCCGATCGCGGCGGCGCCGGATTACTTCATCGCGGTGCGGGCTTTGTCGAGAGCGTCGACGCAGGCCTTTTCATTCTTGTCCTTCAGCGCCTTTTCGGCGGTCTGATAGTGCGGCATCGCGGCATCCTTCTTCGCCTTGTCGGTGGCCTTGTCCCAGGCGGCCTTGACGGTGGTAATGTCGCCCGCGCAATCGGCGTAGGCCGGCGCGGTCGCGAAGCCAAGTCCGAGCACCAGGGCAAGGGCGGCGGCAAACTTTGTCATGACAATTCTCCTTCTTTGGGGTTTCATCGGCGTGCATGTGCAGGCCGCGTTGATAACGGGCGCAAACTTGCGGAAATTCCACTCCGGACCCCTGGTGAAAAATATTCCCCAAAGACACTTTGCCCGTGGAATAACCGCGTCCCCCAATCGTTGTAATCATCGAACGTGGCAACAAGGTCTGCCGTCGTGAGCGACTCGGCGCGGTCGCAGCTTGTTGCTCTCCTCCCGCGGCTTCGGCGCTTTGCGCGCGGTTTGTCGCGGTCGGTGGACCAGGCCGACGATCTTGTCCAGGCCGCCTGCGAACGGGCGTTGTCGAGACTGGATCAATGGACGCCGGGAACCCGCCTCGATAGCTGGATGTTCCGGATCATCCAGACGATCTGGCTGGATCAGCGGCGGGCCGCGAAGGTACGGGGGGGTGATTGGGTTGGCGATCTTGAAACTGCCTCGGCCCATCTGGCCGAGGATGGCGAAAGGCGGGTCGAGGCGAGGCTGACCCTGGACGAAGTTCGGCGGACGGTGGCCCGTCTGCCGGACGATCAACGCATCGTGTTGCTGCTCGTGTCGGTGGAAGGTGCGACCTACAAAGAGGCGGCGGAGATTTTAGGCGTGCCCATCGGCACGATCATGAGCAGGTTGGCGCGGGCGCGTTTGGCGGTGACCAAGGCGGCGGCGGACGGCGACAAGGGAGACGACAAAGTTGTCAAACTCGGGTGAAACACGGCCGCGGCGATTCGACGATACGCTGTTGATGGCGTATGTCGACGGCGAGCTCGATTCGGCAACGGCGCGGGAAATCGAAGCGGCGATTGCGGACGATGCCGCGACCGCCGCCAAGGTTCGCCTATTGCGCGACGCGAGCATTGTGGTCCGCGCCGCGTTTGCGCCGGCCCTTCATGAACCCGTACCCGAACGTCTTCTCGCCGCTGTTAATGGACCGCGGCGTCGCCCGATTTTTTCCAACTCGCGCCGTTTCGCGCCGGCGCTCGCCGCGGGAATCGCCGCCTTGGCGATTGGTCTCGGCACCCTGTATTACGGCGAGGACTATTCCGGCACCAGGGATACACTGGCCATCACGAGCGCCGAGGCCAATAATCGTTGGCTCGACAATGTCGTCGGCACCTACAACCTCTATACGCGCGTTTTCACCAAGGACGAACGCCAACTCGTCGACCTCTCCGGCGCCGACCTCCCTGAATTGGAGAATTGGTTCAGCCGCCGGCTCGAGCGCGATTTGCACGTGCCCAATTTGGCCGAACGGGGATTGATCCTTCAAGGCGGCCGCGCCCTGGTCATCGGTGGCTTCCCGGCCGCGCAATTTGTCTATGTGACGGTGGAAGGTGAGATCGTCGCCCTGGTCATCGCACGCGCGGTCTTGAGGGATCACAACCCCTTGTTCGATCAGCGGGCGGGCGTCAATACGCTGTATTGGCGAAAAGACGGCTATTCCTATGCTTTTGTCGGTCGCGTGCCCGAGAACGTTCTGCGGGCGCTCGCGGCGGAAGCGGCGCAGCAGATCGACAAGGCCTAAGGCGCGCCCGGCGGCGCCCCTCCCCTTAGCGAAGGGAGTCGAAGACTCGCGGGGTCGATTTTGGGAATTTCAGCCCAAAATGCTAAAAAAACCTGCCCGAACGAGACCCGGACCTTGGACCGGGAGCCTGAGTGGCTTCCCAGATTGCTTGAAAGCCCGGCTGGGAAACGGCATGATAGCCGCGCTTCGATCAATGACAAGGCGACAATCGGGGGACGGTTCTGGCCGTCAAGCGTCGTTCGCCTCCAGGGGGACCAATGAACCGTAAACAGATTCTGTCGCTGCCGTCGATGCCGGCATGCAGCCCGAGCTATCCGTTCGGCCCGTATCGTTTCATCAATCGCGAATATTTCATCATCGTGTATGAAAGCGATCCGAAGGCGATCCGCGAGGCCGTGCCGGAACCGTTGACGCCGGTCGCTGAAAACCTCGTCTATTACGAGTGGATTCGGATGCCCGATAGCTCCGGCTTCGGCGACTACACCGAAAGCGGCGTCGTCATCCCCTGCTCCTACAAGAAAGAGCCCTGCAATTTCGTCGCGCAGATGTACCTGGACGACGATCCCCCGATTGCCGCCGGCCGTGAAATTTGGGGCTTCCCCAAGAAATACGCCCAGCCCAAGCTTGAAGTCGCCGTCGATACGTTGACCGGCACATTGCACTATAGCGGCCAGCTCGTCGCGATGGGCACCATGGCCTACAAACATGAAAGCCTGACGCGCGACGCCAGCAAGACAATGAGCGCGCTGACCAAGACCCAGATCAATCTCAAATTGATCCCGGACGTCGATGGCAAGCCGGCGATCGCCCAGCTTGTGGCCTACAACCTGACCGACATCACGGTAAAGGGTTCCTGGACCGGTCCGGCGAGGCTGCACCTCGTCCCGCATGTCAATGCGCCAGCGGCGGACCTGCCGATCAAGCGCATCGTCGGCGGGCGGCATTTTGTCGCCGATCTCACCCTTCCCTACGGCAGGGTATTGCTCGATTATTTGAAGTAATGGGAACGACAGGTCGGCGGCGGGGCGACCGCCGACCTTAATTTCACATGGCGCCAACGCCGCCCACCGGCGCCGGAAAGCTTATCTTTCCGGGGCCGGATTCCCATCGAAAACAACGATAAAGGAGCCAGCAATGGCCAGAAGCAAGGCGAAGTCGACAGTGGCGGCTGCACGCAAGGCTTCAACAAAGGGCGCCGCCAAGCCATCGCTGAAACACATCAATTTGGCCCTCCAGGGTGGCGGCGCGCATGGCGCTTTTGCCTGGGGTGTTATCGATCGGCTCCTGGAATCGGGGCGTATCGCGATTGACGGCGTTGTCGGGACAAGCGCCGGGGCGATGAACGCGACGGTCACGGCCTATGGCCTGGCCAAGGGAGGTCCCGACGGAGCGCGTGAAGCGCTTGCGATATTCTGGCGCAAAATATCCGACCAGGCGAAGAAATCGCCGTTGAAGCCGAGCTTTGTCGACAAGCTGATCGGCCTGGGCAACATGGATTATTCGCCCGGCTATGTGATCGCCGATGCGTTGTCGCGCTTGATGTCGCCGTACCAGACGAACCCCATGAACGCGAACCCGCTTCGCGAGGTGTTGCTGGAAACCGTCGATTTCGAATTCCTGCACCGCGAAAGAAAGGTGCAGATCTATGTCTGCGCCGCCAACGTCATGACAGGCCGGCTCAAGGTTTTCGATCACACCGAGATTTCGGTCGACGCGGTGCTCGCATCGGGCTGCCTGCCCTTCTTGTTCCAGGCCGTGGAAATCGATGGCCAGCACTACTGGGACGGCGGTTACATGGGCAACCCGCCGATCTTCCCTCTTATCTACAATTCAAATACGCGCGACGTCCTGATCGTGCAGCTCAACCCGATCAATATCCACGAGCTTCCCACCACCGCCCAATCCATTCTCGACCGGGTCAACACACTGAGCTTCAATTCCAGCTTGATGCGCGAAATGAGAACGATTCATTTCGTCAGCGGCCTCATCGACCGCGGCATCGACGATGGCGGCCGCATGAAGCGCGTGTTGATCCATACAATCGATGCCGAGGACGTGCTTGGGCGGCTTGGCGTCTCCAGCAAGATCAACGCCGATTGGGATTGGCTACAACGCCTATTCAATCTTGGACGGGAACGTGCCGACCAGTTCCTCGATCAGCACTTCGACAAGATCGGTAACGAATCCTCGACCGACGTCGCCAAGAAGTTCCTTTAACGGCGTCGGCATCCCGGGAAAACCGCGGCCATGACCGGCCGCGGCGCCTCCTCCGCCGAGACCATCGCGGCAACCATCAATGCCGTGGGCGCGTTGGGGGACGGCCTGTCAGAGGTGAACGGCGAGCGGGTCGCCGTGCCCTTTGGCCTCCCAGGCGATCAGGTAAGGCTGGGCACCCCGACCCGTTCGGGACACGGCCGCACGGCGGAAATCGTCGAAATACTCTCCCCAAGCCAGGATCGAGTGACGGCCCCTTGCCCGCATTTTGGGCTTTGCGGCGGCTGCGCGCTTCAGCATTGGGCCGATGACCGTTATGCCGAATGGAAGCTGGGCTTGGTCGCGGACGCCTTGGGTCGCCAGGGCATCGCCGTCAACCTGCCGCCACTCCTCCGCACGACGCCAGGCAGCCGAAGGCGCGGCGCTTTTGCGGCCAGGCGGGACCGTCACGGGCTCGTCCTCGGCTTCCGCGCGCGCAACAGTCGCCGGCTCGTCAACTTGACCACCTGCCTGATCGTGAAGCCGGAGATTCGCGCGCTTCTCCAGGCGCTTCGCGGATTGACGGAAACACTCCTATCATCGGGGGAACAGGCCGATTTGGCGTTCGGTTCCACCGAATCGGGCATCGACCTTTTGCTGACCATGCCAAGGGCCGCATCCCTGGCCCATCGTGAGCTCCTCGCCGGCTTTGCCGCGACCAATGACATTGCTCGGGTCGCATGGATGGTCTCCGGCGGCGAGACCGCCGAGGCGGTCGTCACGCGCCGCCCGCCGCGTGTCACTATTGGCGGCGTCGCGGTCGACATCCCACCCGGTGCGTTTCTGCAACCGACGGCCGAGGGTGAATCCGCCATCGTCGCGGAAGTCGTCGCCGGCATCGGGGCGCCGGCCAACGGGACCCTTTCGATCGCCGATCTCTACGCCGGCTGCGGTACGCTCGCCCTCCCGCTCCTGCGGGCCTTCGCCGGAGTGCGGACCTCCGTTCACGCCGTCGAAGGCGACGCGCAAATGGCGAAGACCTTGGATGCGGCCGCCAGGCGCGCGGGGTTGGCTCCCCGCCTGGTGGTCGAAACCCGGGACCTGGCGCGGCGACCGCTTCTTGCGGCGGAACTCGCGCGGTTCGATGGCGTGATCTTCGACCCGCCGCGGGCGGGGGCGCAGGGACAGGCCGCGGAAATCGCCCGATCGACGATCCCGCTCGCCGTCGGCGTCTCCTGCGATGCGTCCAGCTTCGCCCGCGACGCCAGAATTCTCGCCGATGGCGGCTTCTCGATCGAGCGTATCGTAGCACTCGATCAATTCCCGTGGTCGCCGCATGTCGAGATCGTCGCGGCGTTTCGACGCGCGCGCCCGGCCCGCATTCGCGCTTGATGGCCCCATCGGCGGCCTGTATCTAGACCGCGTGCGCAGACTTCCCAAGGTCGCGGCGACCACGGCGGATCTCGAACTCGACGACCGCACGGTTTCCTTGACGGTTCGGCGCAGCCGGCGGGCCCACCGCTTGCTCCTTCGCGTCGACGCCGCCGGCGAAAAAGTCGAACTCGTCTTGCCGCACGGCGTCGGACTGCCGGAGGGAATGCGTTTCGCCAGGAGCCATGCCGACTGGCTTCGCGCCCGCCTCGCCGCGGTGCCGCCACGCATTGCATTCAG
>CANFCX010000011.1 GCA_947445225.1 Rhodospirillales bacterium | reverse complement strand
GGGAAACTGCCTTTCCATCCTCGGTGACCTTGCCCCAAATAAGCAGATTCGCCGAGCTTGCCTCGAGCCAGGAACGGCCTTTTTCCGCGGCACGCGCCATTTGCTCATAGGGCGCGCCGTTGCCGTCGGGTTCCAAATTCTGGGGAACGGCGAAGACACTCAGGCCGCCGCGACCCGAAAGCGCGGCCACCACCCGCCGCCCGACAGCGCCTTCGGCATCACCCTTCAAATTCGCCACGAGGACGACAAAAGGCGTCATCACGCCCAGCGGACCGCCCCCGACCGAGGGACCCTTTTCCTCGCCGCCAAAAATAAAGTCGAAGACTGATTTCAGGATCGGCATTCGCCGTTACACTTTCGCCCGCCGCAACGACAATCCTCGCCGATCCCCCGCGCCCGGCGTCCGATTTTCCCGGCCAGGTGGTCTCGCAACCGAGGCGCCCGTTGTGACTATAGGAATAATTACCCGCGCCGCCAACCAGTCGATCCTAGCGCGGCCGACTGGTTGGATTTCCCGCCCCCAGCTTCATTACGATCAAATGATACTCACTCGACCGCTCTTGGGTCAATTAAGAGTATCCACGCGAAAAGCGGCGTCACAAAGGCCGGCAATCGCTCAATCGCGAGTTGCTCACGTGAGCGGGGGCGTGGTAGCGGCGGAGGGATTTGAACCCCCGACCAAGGGATTATGATTCCCCTGCTCTACCGCTGAGCTACGCCGCCTCAGCCATTGGGTCCGCGCCCTATACGTCCGCGCGGAGAGCCATGTCAAGCCGGGCATCGGCCGTGGCGATCGTCTCACGCTTGATCCAGCCGCCGCCAAGGACACGGTCCTGTGCATAGAAGACGCAGGCCTGCCCCGGCGCAACGGCAGGCTGCGCCTGGGCAAACACCACCTCGGCCTCATCTCCGGAATAGGACAGGATCGATGCCGAAACCGGGGCCTGGCTCGAACGACATTTTACTTGGACGTTCATGTGGGGTTCGAACGGCCCGGCCGCACCGAGCCAGTTAACGTCGCGCAAGTGAACCCGCTCGCGTCCCAGGGCTGCCTTCGGGCCAACCACGACCCGACGCGACGCAGGATCGAGCCGGTTCACGAAAAGCGGCTCGCCACTGCTGCCCTCGGCTCCGACGCCGAGACCGCGGCGTTGGCCGATGGTGAAATGAGCGATCCCTTCGTGGCGACCTAAGATTCGGCCATCGAGATGAACGATTTCTCCGGGCGCGGCCGAATCGGGCCGAATTGCGTTGACGATGCGCGCATAATGGCCGCTGGGAACGAAGCAAATGTCCTGGCTATCGGCTTTGTCCGCCACGGCCAATCCAAAGCGCCGTGCGAGCGTTCGGGTCTCGGCCTTGCCAAGCCCGCCCAGCGGCAGCCTCAAGAAATCGAGCTGCTCGCGGGTCGTGGCGAACAAGAAGTAGCTTTGGTCGCGGGCCGCGTCGGCGGCGCGATGAAGCTCCGGCCCGTCCCGGCCGACAATGCGTTGGGCATAGTGGCCGGTGGCCAGGGCATCGGCGCCTAGGTCGCGCGCGGTCGCGATCAAGTCGCGGAACTTGACGGTGCGGTTGCAATCGATGCAAGGAACGGGTGTCTCGCCGCGTGCATAGGCATCGGCGAAAGGTCCGATCACCGCCTTTCGAAACCTCTCCTCATAGTCGAGAACGTAATGCGCAATCCCGAGTTTTTCCGCAATGCGTCGAGCGTCATGGATATCCTGCCCGGCGCAGCAAGCGCCTTTGCGTCCTGTCGCCGCACCCTGATCGTAGAGCTGAAGGGTGATGCCGACGACTTCGTAACCCTCGGCGGTCAGCATGGCCGCCACGACGGAACTATCGACACCGCCGGACATCGCCACCACGATGCGGGTGTCGGCCGGTGTTTTGGCTATTCCCAAGGAATTCATGGCGGCGACTATAACCGCTTGCCGGCGTGGATCAATCGGCAGGCCGCGCCCGCGTTCGTTTCGGCCGGGTTCAAGGCGGAGGGAGATGCACCGCGATGATGACCATCCGCGACTACATCGCCAAGACCATCAAAGAAGCCGACACCCGATATTTCTACGAAGACTATGGCGGGCAGGCCGATGCCGTGATCGCCGCGCTCGAGCGCGCGGGGCTGATTTTGGTCCCCAAGGAGGCGACGGCGGCCATGATGCAGGCCGGCGTCGAATCGCTGGAATACGGTACGGTGAAACAGGGCAGCGTGATCCGCGCCATCTACGAGGCGATGGTCGAGAAGCGGCCTCCGACCGGTTAGGTCGCTGGCCCCTTAGTCTTTGTCGGCCATCTGGTTGCGAGTGCCCGCGGGCAGCGTAACGGTCAAGCCGTCAAGCTCCTCGGTGATGATGATTTGGCACCCGAGGCGGGAGGTCTGCGTAAGCCCGAAGGCGAGGTCGAGCATATCCTCCTCGTCCTCTGTGGGCTCGGCCAGGCGTTCGAAATCCTCGGGAAGGACGATGATGTGGCAGGTCGAGCACGCCAGCGAGCCTTCACAAGCGCCTTCGAGATCGATCCCGTTCCGATGAGCAATCTCAAGCACCGATAGCCCGATCGGAGCGTCCACTTCATGACGCTTTCCTTCGGTGTCGACAAACGTCATTCGCGGCATCGCAACCCGCATTGTCCAATGAAAGGAACACGGTTTAGCCGTTGCCGCGGTCGGCCGCAATGCTGGCGATGGGTTTGCCCGATCGAGAGGGCGGCTCAGACGTGGAAGGATTCCCCGCAGCCGCAGCGGCCCTTCTCATTGGGATTGCGGAACACGAAGCGCGATTGGAGCTTGTCCTCGACGAAATCCATTTCGGTGCCCAGGACATAAAGCGTCGATTTGCGATCGATGAGGACGGTGACACCACCGGCCTCGACGACCTCGTCCTTGGCATCCTTCGCGTCCGCGAACTCGATGGTATAGGACAGGCCCGAACAGCCCCGCGACCGGACGCCGACGCGCAGACCGACCGCCGGCCGATCCCGGCCCTCGAGCAATTGCTTGACCCGCGCCACCGCCGCTTCGGTCAAAGTGAAGGGGGGCGGGCGATTGCGCGGCGTCCTGGTCGAGACATTCAATTGTGTCGTCACGGTTCGTTCATCCTTTGCGTCTATCCACAATATGGTTCGTCGTCGGTGCACTGACAACGCCCATGCCCAACCGGCCATAAAGCGCGGACCAGGCGGCAACAAAGCGGCGGACGTCGTCTGCCCGGTTTGTCCATCCCAGGCTGACACGTATCGCCGTAGCCGCGATCTCCACTGGCACACCCATCGCGCGCAGCACATGAGAGGCGCGAACCTTGCCCGATGAACAGGCGGCGCCGGCGCTGACCGCCAATCCAGCCAGATCGAAAGCCATCACCTGGGTTTCGCTGCTGACGCCGGGCATCGCGATACAGGAGGTATTGGGCAACCTTGCTACCCGGCTACCGAATATCGCCATCTCGGGGCACACGTTCTTTAGTCCCGCTTCAAGTTCATCCCGCAGAGCGGTCAAACCTTCCGCTTCCGTCAAGGCGGCTTTCGCGATTTCGGCAGCGACACCGAACCCGGCAATCGCCGGCAAATTCTCCGTGCCCGCGCGGCGGCCCCTCTCCTGCCCGCCACCTCGGATCATGGGCGAGAGGGCAACGCCGTCGGCAATGACCAAGGCCCCGATGCCGGGCGGACCGCCGAGTTTGTGGGCCGAGAGGGACAACAAATCAACGCCCAAGCGCCGCATCGATACCGGAACCTTCCCCGCCGCCTGGATGGCATCGCAATGAACCCACGCGCCATGTTCATGGGCCACGCGCACGACCTCGGCGATCGGCTGAATGACGCCAGTTTCGTTGTTGGCGAACATGACCGAAACGACCGCCGGTCTGCCCAGAGCGGTCAGTCTCGCCTGCAACTCGTCAAGATCGACAACCCCGTCGCCATCGACGGCCAGCTGCACCAAATCGGGAACCGCCTGCAACACGGCATCGTGTTCGACCGCGGTCGCCAAGCACGGCCGTCCGGCGCCGCGCAGCGCCAGATTGTCCGCCTCGGTGCCACTGCCGGTAAAAATCACGCCGTGCGCGGGTGCATCCACCAGCGCCGCGACTCGTTCCCGTGAATCCTCGATCACACGGCGCGCCAGCCGGCCATATCGGTGCACGGACGAAGGATTGCCCGTCCGCGCCAGGGCTTCGGCAACCGCCGCGACGACGCCAGCGCGCACCGGTGTGCCGGCGTTGTGGTCCAAATAAGCGATGTTTTCGACCATGCCGGCCGATTCTGGTGTTGACAGCGTCTATTGCGCCATCGCCGTGTGCGGCGGTGGGCTGCCTCCGGGACCTAGTTGCCCTAGGGGAACGCGGCGCAGGCAGACGTCCGCGACCGACACGGAACGCAGATAGTGAAAGATCTGATTTCCCAGGGCCTCCCACAGATCGTGCGTCGGGCACCGTTCGGGACTGCCGCTGCAACCTTCGGGCGCCGCGGGTGTGCATCGGGTCGCCGGAATCGGCTCATCCACGGCAAGGACGATGTCGGCGATGAGCGTCCGCTCGGGTGTGTCGGCCAACAGATATCCGCCACCGGGCCCACGAACGCTCTTCACCAGATTGGCGCGGCGCAGTTTCGCGAAAAGCTGCTCTAGATAGGACAGGGAAATGTCCTGACGTTCTGCGATGTCGGCTAAGGCCACGGGCGCGCCGCGGTTATGGTTGGCCAGATCGACCAAGGCCATGACCGCATAGCGGCCTTTCGCGCTGAGTCTCACGCCGACCTCCGACCCTAGCTCCCGTTGCGGGAACGGACGGCCGCGGCGCTGGAATCGGCGCGGCCGCCTTCGACATCGCGCGCCGGCTGCCGGCGTTCGACCTCTTCGAGACGTGCCCGCAATTGCACCAGTTCCGCGCATAACCCATCGATGGCGCGGGCCACCGGATCGGGCAAACCTTCGCTCGGCGTCCCATAAGCGCAGAAACCCTTCGGCTCTTTGCTTTTTTCCTTTGGCGCGACCACTTTCGCGGGAATTCCGACCACCGAAGCGCCGCGCGGAACCTCCGAGAGAACGACGGCATTGGAACCGACGCGCGCGCCTTCGTGCAACACGATCGGCCCCAGAACCTTGGCGCCCGCCCCGACGATAACGCCGTCTTCAAGTGTGGGATGACGCTTGCCGACATTCAACGATGTGCCGCCCAGCGTCACGCCTTGATACAGGGTCACGTCGTTGCCGATCTCCGCGGTTTCACCGATCACCACACCCATGCCGTGATCGACGAAGAAACGGCGACCGATGGTAGCGCCAGGATGAATCTCGATCCCAGTCATCCAGCGGGCGAATTGCGAGGTCATGCGGCCAAGCAGCCGCCAGTCCCTCATCCAAAGGGCATGCGCCAACCGATGCAGAATCAACGCATGAAGTCCCGGATAACAGATCATGACCTCAAGCCGCGAGCGCGCGGCAGGGTCGCGGTGCATGATCGCATCGACATCATCGCGAAGATTCTTGAATATCATTAGGGTAACTATCTATAGTGGCATGGCGGCTTGGTCGGCGGTTTTGACCACCAAGGAAATAAGCCGAAAACCAAGGCCTCTGTGGAACTTTATAAGTTATCAGACCAAATTAGTCAAGTTTGGGCGGGGACGATTGCCGCCCAGTTTGCCTGTTCCAACCCCCCGAAAATCAACCAGATTTCCGGTTCACCGAATGTTGTGCGCGTGAGCAAAAAATGCCCGATGTGATTATCAACGGTCCCGAAGGACGGCTCGAGGGCCGTTATCAGCCCGGCAAGCTGCCGACCGCGGGAATCGCGCTTCTGCTGCACCCGAATCCGCGGCACGGCGGGACCATGAACAACAAAGTCGTATACACGTTGTTTCATACCTTCGTCCGTCAGGGGTTTTCGACGCTCCGCTTCAATTTCCGCGGCGTCGGCCGTTCGCAAGGCTCCTTCGGCCGTGGCGAGGGCGAATTGAGCGACGCCGCCGCGGCGCTGGATTGGCTGCAGACCTACAACCCCAATGCCAGCACCTGCTGGATCGCGGGATTTTCCTTCGGTGCCTGGATCGGGATGCAGCTTTTGATGCGGCGTCCCGAAATCGAGTCATTCGTCTCGGTGGCGCCGCCCGCCAATTTCTACGATTTCACGTTTCTAGCGCCATGCCCGGCGTCGGGACTCATCATTCACGGCGACCGCGACGAGTTGGTGCCGGGAGAAGCCGTAAGCAAACTTGTCGCCAAGCTGTCCAATCAGCGCGACATTGAAATCGATCATCGGGTCATCAAGGGCGCCAACCATTTCTTCACCGACAAACTCGACAAACTCGAGGCCCATGTGGAGAGCTATTTGACGGCGGCGATGGCACCCAAGGTCAAACGCGCGGCGACCTAAACCTTCAACCCACGACGTTAGGGCTGAAGCGCCGCCCTCCCATCATCGGCCGGACCACGCCCGTCGTCGCGGGTAGACTGATGGGCAATCCACGCAACGAGCGGACGGCGAGAAAGGCGAAAGCCTGCGCCTCCAAGGCGTCGCCATCCCAGCCTACCGATTCCGCGGTCATCACGTCGCCGTCCACCGAACGCACCAGCTCCGCCATCAGCACGGGGTTGTGACGGCCCCCACCGGTGACGATCCATTGCAGCGGCGGAACCGGCATGTGGCCCTCGGCCATCGCCACGGCCCGCACGGTGAAGGCGGCGAGCGTCGCGGCGCCGTCGCAGACCGCCAGTGTCAACGCCGCATGGCGGGCGAAATCGTCGCGGTCCAGCGATTTGGGCGGTTTTCGATCGAAAAAGGGATGCCGGCAAAGCCGCGCGAGCACAGCGTCGTCGGCGCGGCCGGCGCGAGCCAGCGCGCCATCGCGGTCCAAGGGCAGCCCGGTCCAGGCCAACGCCCAATCATCCATCAGTGCGTTGCCCGGCCCGGTGTCGAAGGCCAGGATCGCTTCGCCGGCGCCGATCCAGGTCACGTTCGCCACGCCGCCGATATTGAGCACGGCCGTAGGTCGGGGCAAATGCCGCGCTAACGCCTGGTGATACAGCGGCACAAGCGGGGCGCCCTGCCCCCCGGCCGCCACGTCGGCACTGCGAAAATCGGAGACAACCTCGATTCCGGTGAGGCGCGCCAGTAATGCGCCGTCGCCGATTTGCCAGGTCCGCCGGTCTTGCGGGCGATGCAGAATGGTGTGGCCATGGAACCCGATGACTCCGAAGTCCTTCACACCAACCTTGAAGGCGACGCAAAACGCTTTGACGGCCTCCGCATGGGCGAGCGTCAGGTCGTGTTCGACTTCGGCCACCGCGCCGTTTCCACCAAGGATCGACCGCAATCGCCGCCGCAGCACGTCGGTATAGGGCACGGTCAATGCCGGGCCGAAACCCTCGACCGTCTCGCCGTCGGTGCGGATCGCCGCGACATCGATGCCATCAAGCGACGTCCCGCTCATAAGTCCCAGCGCGTGCATATCGCTCCTTGCCCGCTCCATCGCCACGGCTCGGCCGATTTCGGAGTCTAGCCGGCTTCCCCGCTCGGCCCTATAGTCGCGCTTTGATGACTGCCGCAACGAGCGTTCGCTTTGCCCATCGCCACCTGCTTGGCGTAGAGGGGCTCTCTCCCGACGAGATCACTCTGCTTCTCGATCTTTCGGAATCCTATATCAAGCAAAGTCGCGCCGCGGATAAGAAGGCAACCCTGCTGCGCGGGCGCACGATCATCAATCTGTTCTTCGAATCCTCGACGCGGACTCGCACATCGTTCGAGCTGGCGGGAAAGCGACTGGGCGGCGACGTCATCAATATGTCGGCCGAGGTCAGCTCGGTGAAAAAGGGCGAAACCCTGATCGACACGGCGATGACCCTAAACGCCATGCATCCCGACGTTCTGGTCGTGCGCCATCCCGACAGCGGCGCGGTCAAGCTTTTGTCGGAAAAGGTCAATTGCGCCGTCATCAATGCCGGCGACGGCACCCACGAACATCCGACCCAGGCGCTTTTGGATGCGCTCGCCATCCGCCGCCGCCGGGGCAGCCTGCAGGGGCTGACCGTTGCCATCTGCGGCGACATCATGCATAGCCGGGTCGCGCGCTCGAATATTCATCTGCTGACGGCGATGGGCGCGCGGGTTCGGGTCGTGGCTCCGCCCACTTTGTTGCCGGCGTGTATCGACCGGATGGGTGTCGAAGTGTTCACCGACATGCGCGCCGGGCTGCGCGATTGCGATATCGTCATGATGCTGCGCCTTCAGACGGAACGTATGCAGGGCAGCTTCGTACCCTCCATCCGCGAATATTTCCGCTTCTACGGGCTCGATTACGCGAAGCTCGAAGTCGCCAAGCCCGACGCCCTGATCATGCATCCGGGGCCGATGAACCGCGGCGTGGAGATCGACAGCGAGGTCGCCGACGACATCGACCGCAGCCTGATCCGGGAGCAGGTCGAAATGGGTGTCGCCGTGCGCATGGCGTGCCTCGATATCCTGACCCGCAATCTGCAATCAAACGAAGCCGCGACCTAAATCATGAGCGCCGAGCGAATCTCGACCGCAAAGCCAGGCCGCGTCGCCTACCTCAACGCCCGGCTGCTCGATCCTGGCAGCGGGCTGGACGCTCCCGGCGGCCTGTTGGTTGAGGATGGAGCCATCGTCGATGTTGGCGCCGGCCTGTTCCGCGACGGGAGGCCCGGCGATGCCGAAATCGTCGATTGCGGGGGAATGTGCCTAGCGCCCGGCCTCGTCGATATGCGCGTGCAACTCCGCGATCCCGGCGAAGAGCACAAGGAAACCATGGAAAGCGCGAGCCTCGCCGCCGCCGCCGGCGGCATCACGCGCATGGTCTGCCTGCCCAATACCAAGCCGGTGATCGACGATGTCGCCTTGGTCGAATTCATCGCCCGGCGGGCGCGGGAAACCGGGCTCGTGCATATCCATCCCTACGCGGCGGTCACCAAGGGCCTCGGCGGAAAGGAAATGACCGAGATCGGCCTGTTGGCAGCCGCCGGCGCCGTCGGTTTCACCGATGGCACCCAGGCCGTGGCCGATTCCCGGGTCATGCGCCGAGCCTTGAGTTATGCCCGCGCCTTCGACCGGGTGATCGTGCAGCATCCGGAAGAACCTGGGCTCGCCGCCGGCGGAGCCATGAACGAAGGCGAAATCGCCACCCGTCTCGGCCTGCAGGGCATTTCGTCGGTGGCCGAAGCAATGATGGTCGAACGCGACCTGCGGCTCGTCGAGATCACCGGGGGGCATTATCACGTCGCCCACCTATCGACCGCCGCCGCGATCGATGTCGTGCGCGCGGCAAAGGCCCGCGGCCTGGCGGTGAGCTGCGACACGGCGCCACCCTATTTCGCCCTCAACGAACTCGCCGTCGGCGACTACCGGACCTTCGCCAAGCTGTCGCCACCGCTGCGTAGCGAGACCGATCGCCGCGCCGTGGTCGCCGGCCTGAAAGACGGCACCATCGACGCCATCGCCAGCGACCATTCCCCCCACGACCAGGACAGCAAGCGCCTGCCCTTCGCCCAGGCCGCCTTCGGCATGATCGGACTCGAAACCCTGTTGTGTGTGTCGCTGGAGCTTTTTCATAACGGCCACCTCTCCCTGCTCGAGGTACTCCGCAAGCTGACCCGCCGGCCGGCCGAGATACTCTCGCTTCCCGGTGGCCGCCTGAAACGGGGCGAACCGGCCGACATCATCGTCTTCGATCCGGACCGCGCCTGGCGCATCAAGGAGGCGCGGTTCCTGAGCAAGTCGAAAAACTCACCCTTCGACGGCCGGCCGGCCCAAGGACGGGTCCTGCGCACCGTGGTCGGCGGCCGCACGATCTTCACCCTAGGGGCCTGATATGCCGCATCTCATGGGCGGACTTAGCTTCACTTGGCCGTTCTATGCGGCGGCGCTGATCGGCTATTTGGTGGGCGCCATCCCCTTCGGCCTGATCCTGACGCGGCTTGCCGGCCTGGGTGATCTGCGCCGGATCGGCTCCGGCAACATTGGCGCAACTAATGTTCTAAGAACTGGCAATAAATATCTGGCATTGCTTACATTAATTCTTGATGGGGGCAAGGGAGCACTGGCCGTCGCGATCGCCGATCAATGGGGGCCGGACATGGCGATCATGGCCGGAGGCGGCGCCTTCATCGGCCACCTCCTGCCGGTGTGGCTGCGATTCAAGGGCGGCAAAGGCGTCGCCACCGCCCTTGGTGTGCTGCTGGCGCTGGACTGGCCGGTAGGCGCGCTTTCCGCGTTGACTTGGCTGATCGTGGCCTTGGCTTTTCGTTATTCCTCGCTCGCCGCTCTTATCGCGATGGCACTTGCCCCCGCATTCGCGTGGTGGTGGACAAATGACATTCAGAGACTTGAATTTACGTCATTTATTGCGATCGTTGTCTGGCTGAAACACATCGGCAATATTCGCCGTCTGGTGACCGGGGCGGAGTCGAAAATCAGTTTCGGCGGCGCTCGGAACAAGGCCAAGGAAGTCTCTAGCTAAGGTCCCGAGCTGGGGTCCCGTCGAGTTTCAGCCCATGTCCTTGGCCAGGGTTGACGCCCGCCGCCCCGGCCGCTCACCCTCGATGCCCGCGAACGCCTCGATTGGCTGCGGCTGATCCGCACCGAATATGTGGGGCCCATCACCTTTTTCCAACTTGTGCGGCGGTTCGGGAGCGCCGGGGCGGCTCTGGCGGCATTGCCCGATCTGGCCAAGCGCGGCGGCAGGCGCGCGCCGATCACGCTGTACCCTACTCAGGATGCCGAAGCGGAAATCGAGGCCTGCCGGAAACAAGGCGTGACCCTTATCGCCTGGGCCGAACCGGACTATCCCGCGCCGCTCGCGGCCATCGAGGACGCGCCGCCGCTGGTCTTGGTTCGTGGCGCCGCCGCCCTGCTGTCGCGGCCCATCGTCGCCATCGTGGGCGCCCGCAACGCGTCTGCCAACGGCGTCCGGTTCGCACGCCAGATGGCGGCCGATCTTGGACGCGCCGGGCTGATCGTCGTCTCCGGATTGGCCCGCGGCATCGATACTGGGGCCCATGAAGGCGCCTTCGCCACCGGCACCGTAGCGGTCATGGCCGGCGGCGTGGATGTCCCCTACCCCCCGGAAAATGCGCCGCTGCTCGCCCGGATCGCCGCCTCGGGCGCCGCCCTTTCCGAGATTCCCTTGGGCACGACACCGGTCGCCCGACACTTCCCGCGCCGCAACCGCATCATTTCCGGCTTGGCGGCGGGTGTCGTGGTGGTCGAGGCGTCCTTGCACTCAGGTTCCTTGATCACCGCCCGCTTTGCCTTGGAACAGGGCCGCGAGGTTCTCGCCGTTCCCGGCTCGCCGCTCGATCCGCGCTGTCGCGGCGGCAACGATCTCATCCGCAAAGGCGCCACTCTCGTAGAATCTGCCGAAGATGTGATGAATGCATTGGGAGCAATTGCGGTGCCGCCCCGGATCGTCCCGGAAGCCAGGCCGGACCCGAGTCCGGCTACTCTGGCGCCCGGTGAAGATTCGATGGCGGCAGCACGCCAATTGGTCCTGTCGAAACTGAGTCCGACGCCGACGCCGGTTGACGAAATCATTCGCCAGTGCCAATTGTCCCCCACCGTTGTTTCCGGGGTTTTCCTGGAACTCGAGTTGGCCGGGCGGTTGGCGCGGCATCATGGAAGTCAAGTATCTCTTATTGAAATCAATTGATTACATCAAGAACTCAACAGATCACGTCAGATAGGTCGCCGGGCCGATGAACGTTGTTGTCGTGGAATCGCCGGCCAAGGCGAAGACCATTAACAAATATCTCGGCAGCGATTTCACGGTGCTGGCCAGTTATGGCCATGTCCGCGACCTGCCCTCCAAGGACGGCTCCGTCCGCCCGGCCGAGGACTTCGCCATGAGCTGGGAAGTCGACGAAAGGGCCGAAAAACACATCAAAGCCATCGCCCATGCCCTGAAAGGCGCCAAACGGCTTTTCCTGGCGACCGACCCCGATCGCGAGGGCGAGGCCATTTCCTGGCATGTCGAGAACGTGCTGCGCGAGCGCAAGGCCCTCGACAGGATCGACGTGAAGCGCGTGGTCTTCAACGAGGTCACGCGCAACGCCGTGCTGGAAGCGATGAAGAATCCCCGGGAGCTGGATCGCGACCTGGTTCATGCGTATCTGGCCCGCCGTGCCTTGGACTACCTCGTCGGCTTCACGTTATCGCCGGTGTTGTGGCGAAAACTGCCCGGAGCCAAATCCGCGGGGCGGGTGCAATCGGTGGCACTTCGCCTGGTGTGCGAACGCGAGACCGAGGTCGAGAAGTTCAAGCCACGCGAATACTGGTCGGTGGAAGCCGATCTGCGCGGGTCGGGCGGCGAAATTCTGACCGCTCGGCTGACCCATCTCGAAGGCGCCAAGCTCGACAAATTCGACCTGCCCAATCAGGAAGCCGCGGCCAAGGCCGTCGCCGCCATTCAGGCGCGCAAGTTTGCCGTCGCCACGGTCGAACGCAAACGCGTTCGGCGCAACCCCCAACCGCCCTTCACGACATCGACTCTTCAGCAGGAAGCCTCGCGCAAGCTCGGTCTCGGCGCCAGCCGGACGATGCGGGTCGCCCAGCGCCTTTATGAAGGTATCGACATCGGCGGCGAGACGGTCGGCCTGATCACGTATATGCGAACCGATAGCGTCCAGCTTTCGCGCGAAGCCATCACCGCGGCGCGTGACCTGATCGGCAAACAATACGGTCCCAATTACGTGCCGGAGAGCCCGCGCGTCTACCGCACCCAAGCCAAGAACGCGCAGGAAGCGCATGAGGCGATACGGCCCACCGATCTTTTCCGCCGCCCGGAAGACGTTGCCGGCCACCTCGACGAAGAGGAAAGACGGCTCTATGACCTGATCTGGCGGCGGACCGTGGCCTGCGAAATGGAAAGCGCGGCGCTCGATCAGGTCGCCGTCGACATCGCTTCCCCCGACAACCAGGTGGTGTTGCGGGCGACCGGTTCGGTCATCGCCTTCGACGGGTTCCTGCGCGTCTATCGCGAGGATCGCGACGACCCAACCGAAGACGAAGATGAAAGCCGTATCCTGCCGCCGCTGAAGGAAGGCCAGGCGCTCGAACACACCGCCTTGCGCCCAGATCAGCATTTCACCCAGCCCCCCCCTCGATATTCGGAAGCCAGCCTGGTCAAGCGGCTGGAGGAGCTGGGGATCGGCCGACCGTCGACCTATGCCAGCATCCTGCAGGTGTTGCAGGACCGCGGTTACGTGCGCCTGGAAAAGAAGCGGTTCATTCCCGAGGACCGGGGACGGCTGGTGACCGCTTTCCTCTCCAGCTTCTTCGAGCGCTACGTCCAGTACAATTTCACGGCGGAGCTGGAAAACCAGCTCGACGACATCTCCGGTGGCAGATTGGATTGGAAGACCGTGCTCCAGGAATTCTGGAAGGAATTTTCCACCGCCGTGGAAGGCACGCGCGATTTGAGCATCAAGATGGTGATCGACGCGCTGGATGCCGACCTTGGACCGCATTTCTTTCCAACCGGCGAAGCCGGTCACGACCCCCGCCTGTGTCCCGCCTGCACGCAGGGGCGTATTGGCCTCAAGCTCGGGCGTTTCGGAGCGTTCATCGGCTGTTCGCGTTATCCGGAATGCCGCTACACCCGCCGCCTCGCCGTCGAAAGCGAGGACGGCCAGGCCGTCGAGGGGGACGGCACGCGGCAGCTCGGAACCGATCCCGCCAGCAGCCAGCCGGTTAGCCTGCGCCAAGGGCCTTATGGACGTTACGTACAGCTCGGCGAGGCGGCCGAGGGCGTGAAGCCGAAGCGGGCATCGGTGCCAAAGGATGTCGACCTTACCCAGTTGAATCTCGATATGGCGATCAAGCTTCTCGCTCTGCCGCGCGATATCGGCATTCATCCCGAATCCGGAAAGATGATTTCCGCTGGCATCGGACGCTTCGGACCGTACCTCAAACATGACGGGGCCTTCCGTAGCGCCGAATCGACATCCGAGCTTCTGACCATGGGCATCAACCGTGCGGTGTCGCTCCTCGCCGAACCGGCCAAGGGGCGCCGTGTCGCGGCGCCGCTGCGGGAGCTTGGTGCACACCCGACGGATGGCCGCGCGGTCACTCTCCACAAAGGCCGTTTTGGACCATATGTGAAACATGACGGCGTCTACGCGAACCTGCCTCGCGGCGCCGAGATCGACGCCATTACTCTCGACGAGGCAGTGAAGCTGCTGGCCGAACGAAAGGCAAAGTCCGGCACCGGGAGCAAGCGTAAAGGCGCCGTACGCAAAGGTGCCGCAAAGGCGGACGCTCCGCCCAAGGCCCGCACGAATGGCGGCAAGAAACCGGCCGCCCGCAAGACGCCCGCCACGAGCGGCGCGACAGCAAAAGTGAAGAAGGCCCCCGGCGCCGCGGCCAAGCCGCGCCGGAAAGAGTCGGGCTGAGGTCGATTTTCTTTTGGCGCGGCAAACAAAAAATCCCCCCTTTCCGAGCCGCGACGCGATCCTCGAATTCCTGCGGACAAGCACGGGCCGGATCGGCAAGCGCGACATCGCGCGCGCCTTCGGCATCGCCGGCCCCGATCGCGAGATTCTCAAATCGCTCTTGAAGGACCTGGAGAAAGACGGGGCTGTCGAACGCAGTCGCGGCCGCCGCCTGGCCTTGCCCGGCGCCCTGCCGGAAATCGTCACGGTAGAAATCACTGGGCTGGATCGCGACGGCGAACCGGAAGCGCGGCCCGTGGCCTGGTCCGGCACACAGCCGCCGCCGCGCATTAAACTGTCGATCAACCCAGGCGAAAAAAACGCGCCCGGCATCGGCGAGCGGGCGGTGGCGCGGGTCCGCCGCATCGGTCCGACCTTGTATGAAGGCAAGGTCCTCAAGCGGCTTGATCCGGACTCGGAACGTCTGTTGGGCGTCTATTTTGTCGGACCGAGCGGCGGCCGGCTGCGACCCACCGACCGGCGCATGCGCACCGAATTCGTGGTTTCCGCGGAACATGCCGGCACCGCGCGCAACGGCGACATCGTTTCCGCCGAAATCCTGCCCGCGCGCAGATCAGGGCTGCCTTGCGCCAGAATCCTAGAAAAGATCGGCGACGCCGGCGATGCCCGGTCGGCCAGCGTCATTGCCCTTCACACGCGCGGCATCCCCATCGAATTCTCCGCGGACGCCATTCGCCAGAGCCGCACCGCACACCCGCCTTCGCTCGCCGGGCGCGTGGACCTTCGCGACATGCCGTTGGTCACCATCGACGACCAGGACGCCCGCGACTTCGACGATGCGGTGTGGGCAGAGCCCGATTCCGACCCCAACAACCGCGGCGGGTTTCGCCTGGCCGTGGCGATCGCCGACGTCGGCCACTACGTCCGGCCCGGAGATGCTCTTGACCGCGCCGCCCGCGAACGCGGCAATTCGGTTTATCTGCCCGACCGCGTCGTGCCGATGCTGCCCGAAGGCCTGTCCAACGACTTGTGTTCGCTGCGCCCGGGTGAAGACAGGGCCTGCCTCGTGGCCCATATGTGGATCGACGGCGAAGGCCGCAAGCTGCGGCATCGTTTCGAACGCGCGCTGATGCGCTCGGCCGCGCGGCTGACCTACGCCGCGGTCGAAGAGACACGCCAGGGTGGCCGTTCGGATATTCCGGCCGGGATCGTGGAGCCGCTCTACGCCGCCTTCGCCGCGTTGCGCCGGGCCCGTGATCGCCGGGGCACGCTGGACCTCGAAATCGAGGAACGCCGTGTAATTTTGCGTGAAGACGGCCAAGTCGAACGCATCGAGCCGCGACCGCATTTCGACAGCCACCGCCTCATCGAGGAATTCATGATCGCGGCCAATGTCGCCGCGGCCGAAGCGATCGAGGAGCGGCGCCTGCCGTGTATGTACCGCGTCCACGAGCGGCCGGACCCGGAGAAAGTGGACAACCTTCGCGAAGTCCTCAATGGGCTCGGTTTTCGCCTGGCCAAAGGGCAGGTCATGCGGCCATCCCATTTCAACGGCGCCCTCGCCTGGGCCAACAACACGCCCCATCTCCGTCTTGTGAATGACCTCGTGCTCCGCAGCCAAGCCCAGGCGGTCTACAGCCCAGACAACAAGGGACATTTCGGGCTGGCGCTTCTCCGCTATGCCCATTTCACGTCTCCCATCCGCCGGTATTCCGATATCTTGGTCCACCGCGCGCTCATCACCGGGCTGGATTTGGGTGAAGGCGGGTTATTCGCGGAAGGTCCCATCGACATGGAGGCGGTCGCCGATCACATCTCCGGGACGGAGAGACGCGCCGCCGCCGCGGAGCGCGACGCGGTCAACCGTTATGTCACCGCCTTCCTCGCCCAACGCATCGGCGCGACCTTTCCGGCGCGGATCAGTGGAGTTTCGCGTTTCGGCCTGTTTGTTGCCCTGGACGGCCTGGGCGCCGACGGTTTGGTCCCGATTCGTTCTCTGCCCGCGGATTCCTATCGCCACGATGCCGCCCGGCATCGGCTTGAAGCCCAGAGAAGCAGCAGATACTATTCCCTTGGCGATGTTGTCGAAGTTCGACTGGACGAGGCCGACCCCGTGACCGGGAGCCTAATTTTGCATCTCATCTCGGAAACGGCGGGACGCAGCGCGAGCCGACCGGCGCGCGCGCCGGTCCGCAGGCGGCGCCGTTGATGAAAGATGCTTCGGCGCCCGCGTTCGCCCGCTTCGCAAATTCCTCGGCAAGGTTTTATTTACCCAGCCGCGGCTATGATCGCGCCACCGTGAAAGTGAAAGGCTCGTACGAACAGTGACGATCGCTTGGATGCGCCCGCGGCCGATGGCGATTGCCGCGCTTGTTCTGCTCGGCGGCTGCGCAACAGCCGATGAGGGTCGCCGCCCCAGCGGCACGACCGCCGACGATCGCATGTTCACCATGGTCTTCGACCAAATCGCCGATAAATATTTGGAGCCTATCAACATCGGCAGCGTCGCGACCGCGGCACTGTCCAATTTGAGCCGAGTCGACCCCCATCTATCGATCAAGATGGAAGATCGGCGCATCGAGCTTTTCGAGGACGATCACTTGGTCACGGACTGGGCGTTGCCGGCCAAGGACGAACCCGGTCGATGGGCTAGCCTCGCATCCGCGATCATCGATGCCGGACGGACGGCGTCCCCAACCTTGCGCGCCGCGGCGCCCGAGGTGATCTATCAAGCCGTGTTCGACGGCGCGGTTACCAAACTCGATCGGTTCTCGCGCTACACCACGGCCGAAGCGGCCCGCGAAGGGCGCGCCTCGCGCGAAGGATTCGGCGGCATCGGCATCACCGTCGATGTTTCCGCGAGCGGCGTTCGCGTCGTTTCGGTGATACCCGATTCACCCGCGTCCAGAGCCAACCTCCGCCCCGAGGACGTGATCACGAAGATCGATGACGCGCCCGCTCAAGGTCTCGCCCAACGCGACGCGGTTCAAAAGTTGCGCGGTCGCATCGGCAGTTCGGTCATCTTGACCATCGAGGGTGCCAACCGGCCCGCGCCCATTCGCCTGACGCTTCGGCGCAGCCACATCGTTCCGCCGACGGTGAGCATCACGCAGATCGACGACGTGGCTCATATCCGTGTCACCGGATTCAGCCAGGGCACCGCCGACGCCGTGGACGAGGCGCTGCGCCGAGCCAAGGCCGGCGCTTCCCCCGTGCGCGCCGTCATTCTCGACCTACGTGGCAATCTCGGCGGCCTGCTCGATCAGGCGATCGCGCTGTCCGAGGTCTTCGTCGCGGACGGTCGCATCGTGTCGATGCGCGGGCGGCATCGCGATTCCAGCGCAACCGCGCGCGCGACCCCCGGTGGCTCGGGTGAGAGCCTTCCTGTTGTCATATTGATCGACGGACGTTCCGCCTCCGCCTCCGAAATCGTCGCCGCCGCGCTGCAGGACAATCGCCGCGCCGTGGTTGTTGGATCGGTGTCTTTCGGCAAAGGCTCGGTGCAAACCGTCATCGACCTACCCAACGAGGGCGAACTGATCCTCAGCTGGGCCCGGTTTCACGCTCCGTCGGGTTACGCGCTGCAAGACCTAGGCGTGATGCCCGCGATTTGCACGAGCGGAATCGCCGGCGATCCGGCGAATGCGGTTGAGGAAGCCCGGCACGGCCGGTTCACCAATGCCGTGGCATTCAACCGCTGGCGCATGGCGGGACTGGACACCGGCGATAAGGGCCGCTTCAGCGAGTTGCGCGGCCAATGCCCGCCAATGACCGGCGACCGCGACCTCGATCTGGACATCGCGCGGCGTGTCCTTGCGGATCGAACACTTTTCGGCAACCTGCTCATTCAATCGGCGCAAGAAGCCACATTGCGCTGATCCGTCGGATTCGGGCCGCTCCCAAAAGCCCGGCCGCCGGTTTGCTTGACAGGAGCGGTGATACGGCTATCTTGCGCGGCCTACAGACAAATCGTCGAGAGTTTTGCGGGGTCGTGCCATGGCGAAGTCCAAACCGTTGATCATCAAGCTGGCCAGTACGGCCGATACGGGTTTTTTCTACGTGACCAAGAAGAACCCGAAAAAGACCACGGAAAAGCTTGAATTTCGCAAATACGATCCGATCGCGCGCAAACACGTGACGTTCAAGGAAGCAAAGATCAAATAGGTTTTCGTTCGTCGGGTTTTAGGGAGCCGCGACTCCCGACGGCGACTTCTCGCTCGCACAGACGCGGTTGCGGCCTTCGTTCTTTGCACGATACAGCGCGATGTCGGCCTCGTGCAGCAGCGCGTCGTTCGGCACCCCACCGGGCAGAGTGACGGCAACCCCGATGCTGATCGTGACTTGAACATTCCCAATCGGCGGCGGCAGGGTTATCGGCGAATCCGCCATTCGCCGGCGTAGCCGTTCCGCCACCATCATGGCCTGTTTCATCGTGGTTTCAGGCATGATCACGACGAACTCCTCGCCGCCCCACCGGATAACCGTATCGAAGCCCCGCAGATTGCGCGCGATGCGTTGGGCGACGGCGCGCAGCACCTCGTCGCCCGCCGCGTGGCCGTAAGAATCATTGATCGGCTTGAACCGATCGATGTCGATCATCTGTACGGCGATGATCTTGCGATGGACCGGCATTCGTTCCGCCAATGTTCGGAAATGCACATCGAGATAGCGGCGGTTGTGTAGGCCGGTCAACGCATCTATGAAGGCCAGCGACAGGTTGTTTTCGTAGTTCGTCCGCAGGCGATCCTGATACCGCTTGCGGCGAATCTGCGTGCGGACGCGCGCCAATATTTCATTGCGATCAAGCGGCCGTCCGAGGTAGTCGGCGGCGCCGAGATCGAGGCCCTTCGCCAGTTTCTGCACATCCGCCGGTTCGATGATGAGCAGAATAGGAACCTGCCGCGTGCGCTCCTGCTAACGAAGTTGGGAGCAAAGGCGAAGGCCATCGTCGGAGCCCAGCGTCAAGCTCAACAGGATGAGATCGAAATCCTTGCCCTCGGTTAACGCCAAGGCATCGCGCGCGGAGGCCACAACCTCCACTCTATGGCGATCGCTCGCCAATACGTCTTTGATGCGGCGAGCCGTCACTTCGACATCTTCGACCAAAAGGATGCGCGCTCCCTGCGCATCGGCGAGGGATGGCGGCCGAGCATCGACGACGGCGCCGATTTGTTGACGGGTGGCCTCGCGCAGCCGCCATTCGTCCATCGTCATCTTCATCCGCACGAGCGAGCGAATGCGCGCGAACAAAGCCGTATCGTCGACGGGTTTGGTCAGGAAATCATCCGCGCCGGCCTCCAGGCCCTTAACGCGATCTTCGATATCCGAAAGCGCGGTCACCATCACGACTGGAAGATGTTGAGTCGCGATGTCCGCGCGAATGCGCCGGCAGACCTCGAATCCGTCCATTCCCGGCATCATCACGTCCAGCAGAACAAGGTCGGGCGGACTCTGGCGGATTTGCACGAGCGCGCTCGGGCCGTCGGCGGCCGTGCTGACGTCGAAATATTCCGACAAAAGCTTGGCCTCGAGCACCCTCACATTCGCAGGCACATCGTCGACGACGAGAATGCGTGCCGGCATCGGCGCCTACTCCAGGAAACGCCGAACGGTTTCCAGGAAATTGGTCACGGAAATCGGCTTGGCTATGTATGCCTCGCACCCTCCCTGGCGTATTTTTTCTTCGTCGCCCTTCATGGCGAAGGCGGTTACCGCGATCACCGGGATCGATTTCAAATCGGGATCCGCCTTAAGCCATTTGGTAACTTCTAGGCCCGATACCTCCGGAAGTTGAATGTCCATCAGGATAAGATCGGGATGGCGTTCGCGGGCGATCGCCATCGCATCCTTGCCATCTCTGGCCTTCAGGATGCCGTAACCTTGGGCCTCCAATAAATCGTTGAAGAGCTTCATATTTAGGTCGTTGTCCTCAACGATCAGGACGGTCTTCGGCATACGTTTTCGCTCCCCTGGCCGGCGGCGGATGATGCAACTCCACCACCTTAGGTCATAGTATCCGTCGGGGGCGGCATTGATCAAGGAAGGACGGACCCTCGCCACAATGCAGGAGATTCGCGTCGGAGTTGATTTGGGCGGCACCAAGATCGAGGTCGCGGCGCTTGATCCAGCCGGTGTCATACGACTTCGCCGGCGGGTGGCGACACCGCAAGGCGACTATGAAGGAACCGTGCGCGCGATCGTCGGGCTCGTCCTTTCCCTCGACCGCGACTTGGGCTTGGCGGGAAGCGTGGGCATCGGCATCCCGGGCACGATTTCACCCGCCACCGGATTGATCAAGAATGCGAATTCCGTCTGCCTGATCGGCAAGGCCTTTGACCGCGACCTCGCCAAGGCACTAGGCAGGCAGGTGCGCCTGGCCAATGACGCCGATTGTTTTGCGCTGTCCGAGGCGACCGACGGCGCCGGGGCTGGTTTCCGCACCGTATTCGGCACGATCCTGGGAACCGGAGTCGGCGGCGGCATCGTCATTGCCGGAGACCTGGTCCGCGGCGCGAACGCGATCGCCGGCGAATGGGGACACAACCCCTTGCCCTGGCCGGCCGACGACGAAAGACCGGGTTCGCTCTGTTATTGCGGCCGCAGGGGGTGCATCGAGACCTTTCTTTCCGGTCCCGGGCTCGTCGCGGACTATGCCCGTTCGGCGGGAAACACCCGGTCGGCGGAGGACATTGCTGCCCAAGCGGAGTCGGGAGAGGCCGCCGCCGCCGCCGCCCTCCTCCGCTATGAAGACCGCCTGGCGCGAGCGTTCGCAACGATCATCAATGTCCTGGATCCGAACGTGATCGTGTTGGGCGGCGGACTTTCCAATATCAAACGTCTCTACCGGAACGTCCCGGCGAGGTGGTCCGCTTATGTATTTTCGGACACCGTCGTCACCCGCCTGGTGCCGCCGCGCCACGGCGACGCAAGCGGCGTCAGGGGCGCCGCTTGGTTGTGGAACCGTCCATGACCCCGTCCGCGGAATCGCGGGGCCGTCTCAGCATTGTGGCGCCGCAATGGCCTCGATTCGATCAAGACGGGCCTTGATCGAAAATTCAGTGTAGTCGAACTGAAGATCGTCGCTGACGCCATTGTCGAGCACCCGGATGCCGGTTTCGTAAAGCGGCTCGGAGCCGCTGCCCTCCGTCGGGAAGAAGGCCAGCCTTGCCCGCCAAGAGGGTCGGGCGAGCAGCGGTGATTTCCGCGAATCCTCATCGGACGCAGCCGCGACCGCGCCCATGATCGCGGTCACCATTTGGGGGCCGTCAACGCTGGCGCCGTCGAAAACGATCCTGGCGACGTTGCGGTCGCCGGCCTTTGCCCGCTCGATCAAGATCAACGAATGTTCGGTCGGGAAAATCGTGCCTTTCGGAAGCTCGATTTCGGTATCGGCCGGGCGTGCGAAGACCGCCCGCCCACCGCCTCCTCCGGCTTCGAGATTGGCGCTGCCGCGGAGGTCTTCATCGATTTCGCCATTGCGCATCGAACGCATGGCAAAGCGGTAGCTCAACCCGTCGAATGCTTCCCAACTCGTGAAATTGACGTCGCTCTGCGTCGCGTTCAAGCCCTCGGCGTAAACCCGGAAAACCATGCGCTGGTTGAGAATCCAGCCGTCGCAACTGCGGTTCCATTCAATGGACATGCCACCGGTCAGATCGCTGATCCCGGTGGCCGTCCGCGTCGATCCCAGGCTCAGTGTGTAAAGGGCGCGGTGGGGCGTTATCTCCGCGGCCGAAGCGGCGAGAGTCAGGCCAAATAGAACAAAGATCACGGGCAACACGCGCTTCATGGGAAGCATCGCTGTCGCTCCTGTCAGGTTGGGGTGTTGTCCGGCAATGTCATCGCATTATGGCACCCCTTGCCGCGTCTTGATACTCGGCTCGATGATGCCCGCGGACCCGCGCAAAACTTCTTAGCGGGAAGTGCCGGCCACGAGGCGCGCAGCGCCACGCCCATTTCCCGTCCCGGTCGGCGGGAGGTGATCCTTGCCGGGCGGAAGCTCCGCGGCGACGCGGCCAAAACTAGGGTTGCGTTCGATGACGGACGCGGGCGGAACCGGACGGCAGGGTGGCGGGCGGAGGTTGTCCTGGCAAAGATCGACCACCCAGGCATCGCGTATTCCCGCGGAGAGGGCGCGCGAGCGCGCTTCCTTTATCTCGTCGCCCCTGAAGGGGCCAGCGAGAAGGCGATAATAGTTGCGCCCGCCAACCGTCGCCTGGGCCACGAATTCACGACCGCCCGTATGGCGAAGCGCCAAATTACGCGCGCCGACCTCCGTGAAGAAGGAGCCCAAGACGAGATAGCGCCCGTCGATCCCGGCGGTCGCCGAGGGTTTGGGCGTCGCCTGGAGGGTCTTTAAAGGCTCCCGCGACAGGCTTGGGCCCAGGGCGGCGTCGGTTTCCCGGATTTCCGCCGAGGCCACGACCACAACCGGCGCAGAACGGCCTTCTTCGGTGCCGCGGGGGACGGTTGCGCTGGCCACGATTCCGGGGTCATGGCAAACCGACTCGCCCTTCACGACCCGCCAAACCGCACAATCCTGACCGGTGACGTAGGAAATACCGTGATCGCTGACGCTCTTGCCGCTGTCGATGAAACTGATGCCATCGGCGGCGTAGGAAGCAACCGCCAGCATCGGCGGGATGTTGACACATCCGGCGAGGAAAAGGATCGGCATCGACGCGACCCAATAAAACCTCATCGTACCCCGAAGATTTTTGTTTGTTTTTATTGCTTATATCTTGGATTCATCCTGAATCGGCGGAAAGGAAAAATCAACGTATTTCTCCGGCTTTCTCCGCGGGCTTCGCTTTGACGGGCAGATCCAGGCGAATGTGTAGATCCCGCAGCCGCGCCGGGGGCACCGGCGCCGGCGCCTGCATCAGCAGGTCCTGGGCTTGCTGATTCATCGGGAAAGCCACGATCTCGCGAATATTCGGCTCGTCGGCCAGCAGCATGACGATCCGATCGATGCCCGGGGCCGAACCGCCGTGGGGCGGCGCACCGTGTTTGAAGGCGTTGAGCAGGCCGCCGAACCGGGCCTCGACATCGTCTCTGTTATAACCGGCGATGGCGAAGGCCTTTTACATGATGTCGGGACGGTGATTGCGAATCGCGCCCGAGGACCGCTCGACGCCGTTGCACACGATGTCGTATTGGTAAGCCTTGATGGTCAAGGGGTCCTGGGTCTCGATCGCTTCGAGCCCGCCCTGCGGCATCGAAAACGGGTTGTGACTGAATTCGATCGCCCCGGTGTCCTCGTTACGCTCATACATCGGAAAGTCGACGATCCAGCAGAATCGGAAGGCATCGGCCTCGACCAATCGCAATTCATCGCCCAGCCGGCGCCGCACGACGCCCGAGAATTTCGATGCCGCCGCGACCTTGTCGCAAGCAAAGAACAATGCGTCGCCAATGCCGGCGCCCGAAGCTTTACGCAGCGCATCCAGCCGCGCTTCATCGAGGAATTTGGCGATGGGTCCCTTCGCACCATCGGCGGCGAAGACGATGTAACCGAGCCCACCTGCGCCCTCCGTCCGCGCCCAATCGTTCAGCTTGTCGAAAAAGCTGCGCGGCTGCGCGGCGGCTCCGGGCGCGGGGATGCCACGAACGACTGCGCCCTTGTCGATCGCCTTGGCAAACAGGCCGAAACCCGATCCCCGGAAAGCCTCGGTGACGTCGGCGATGACGATCGGGTTGCGGAGATCCGGCTTATCCGTCCCGTATTTGAGCTGCGCGTCGTCGTAGGCGATGCGCGGAAACGGTGCCGGTGTCAGCTTCCGACCACGGCCAAATTCCTCGAAAACGCCGTGCAATACGGGTTCAATTGCCGCGAACACGTCGTCCTGGGTGACAAAGGACATCTCGAAATCAAGCTGGTAGAACTCGCCGGGTGAGCGATCGGCGCGGGCGTCTTCGTCCCTGAAACAGGGCGCGATTTGAAAATAACGGTCGAATCCCGCGACCATCAGCAATTGTTTGAATTGCTGCGGCGCCTGGGGCAACGCGTAGAACATGCCGGGATGAATGCGGCTCGGCACGAGGTAGTCGCGCGCGCCTTCGGGCGAACTTGACGTCAGAATCGGCGTCTGAAATTCCGTGAATCCCGATGCGATCATCCGCCGCCTGATGCTGGCGATGACATCGCTGCGCAGCATGATGTTGCGATGCACCTTTTCGCGGCGCAGATCGAGGTAGCGGTAACGGAGGCGCAAATCCTCCGGTAACTCACCCTCGGCATTAATTTGCAAGGGCAGCGGCTCGGCCGCGGATTGCACCGCGATCTCGCCGATTTGCACTTCCACCGAACCGGTGGCGAGTTTTGTGTTCACGGTTTCCGCGGATCGGGCGACAACCTTACCGGTCACCGTAATCACACTCTCCAGGCGCAGCGGCTCGACTTGCGGAAAAATCGGGCTGGTCACGTCGACGACACATTGCGTCAAGCCATGATGGTCGCGCAAATCGATGAACAGCAGGTTGCCATGGTCGCGCTTGCGATGGACCCAGCCGGATAGGCGCACGACGCGGCCGACCTGTTCGGGGCGCAGTTGACCGCAATTGTGGGTCCGATAGAGGTGCATAACGGAGACTCCGGGGCAGAATGACGCGGGCGGGAGGAGCACATGGAAACCCCAGCCTTGTCAAGGCGCGGCGCGGGGATTCGACTTCGCTATTCGGCCGGATTGGGCACCGGTTGCGGCGCCATGGCGTGGCGTCGCGTTTCATCGGCGGGCAGCATCGCGGCCGCCACGGCGGCAATGATCGCCAAGCCGGCGAGCACCACGAAAATCCAGAAAAATCCTCCGGTCGCATCGTAGACGGTCGCGATCAAGGGCACCGACAGGGCGCTGACCCCAAGGGAAAGCACGAATTTCGCGCCATACGCCGTTGCCCGCCACTTTCCCGGTGTGTACAGGGCAAGAAGACTGTTTTCCGTGGGCAGCGACCCCGAATTGAGAAACACGATGGCGATCATTGCCGCGACCAGCGGCGTGTCGCCAAGCAACGACGCGGTCGCGATCAACGGAACCAGCGCCGCGTAAATGCCGACATACAGGGTCTTTAACGCAAACCGATCGGCGAGATAGCCGCCGACAAACTGCGCCAACGCCGCGAACAAATAGACCAGGGTCACCAATCCGCCGATCCCGAAGGCGCCGCCCCCGGCCAAGGCGCCCGCACGGTCGGCGAACAGCTTCGGCAACAGCACCGGGAAGGCTTGGTTGATCAGGCCGGCGCAAGTCATGGTGATCGACAAGACAACGAAAGCCCGCATGACGGCATCGCGTGTCGGGGTTGGCATCGGCCGGGCCGCGGCGGCGGTCTCTCCCACCAGCCCGAGCCGCCAACACAGCGCAAGCCCGGCGCCCGTGGCCATCGCCGCCATGCCGGGGACAATGAAGGCGGCCCGCCATCCAACGAAATCGGTCAAGAACCCGGCTATCGCCGGTCCGGCGGCGACGCCCAGGGCGCCAAACACGCCGTTGAAACCAAGGGCGCGACCGCGGTTCACCGCGCTGCGGACCAGCCACGCCAGCCCCACGGGATGGTAGATCGACGCAAACAATCCAATGAGTGCCAGACCCAGGCCGATTTCCAAGGGCGTGCGCGCCAATCCGGTGACGATGGCGGCGCCACCGGTGCCGAGGAAGAAAACCACCATCATCCCCAACCCGCTCCACCGGTCGCCGAGCCAGCCGGCCGGCAGGGCCGCCAGGCCGAACAGCACCTGGCCGCCGAGCATCAAGATGATGAGATCGCCGTAGGACAGACCCCAGCTCGCCTCCAGCGACAAGACCACGGTTGGATACAGGAGAGTCAGGACATGCGAAAAGCTATGCCCGATATTCGAAAAGGCTTGGCTCAACACCGGCGAATGCGGTCGCATCAATGGGTCTTTCCGGGAGTGGGACGGGGCCTAGAAACGTGGCACTTATGATACCGCCCGCGGCGTCGGGCAGCCACTCATGACGATCAAATCGCCCTCGGTTCGATGGTCTCCCGAGCCACCCAATCGAGATAAGCGGGATGCCCAGCAGCAATCGGCCAGGCGACGACGCAGGGACAGGTATAGCTGTGCAGCGACCGGACTTTCGCGATAACCGCATCGAGCAGTTCCGCCTGCGTCTTGACGATCAGCGCCACTTCGTTGTCGGCCTGAACCCTGCCCTCCCACCAGTAGATCGATTCGATTCCCGGCAGGATATTGGCGCAGGCGGCGAGCCGGGATTCGACTAATGCGCGCCCGATTTTCCGGGCCTCGTCGAGAGTGGCGCAGGTGACATAGACCGAGCAAAACGACATCGCATCCCTCCCGCGCGCCTTCGGCTCCCAGCCTTGGCGCGTCCGGGAATCTACCCTAGATGAGGATGACGCGAACCAGGTACGGCGAGGATGCCCGTTCCGGCGGCTCAACGGTAATGTACGGCGAGCCACACCGTCGGCACCGCACCATCGGTCCATTCCACGCGATGCCGCCTGCCGGCCGCGATGTCGATGTAGTCGCCGGGGCCGAGTCGGCGCTCCGCCGCTTCGTCTTCAAAGCGAAGCCCGGCGGAACCCGCCAGAACCATCACCCACTCCCCCCGATCCTGCGCCAGCCATTCGCCCGGCGGCGTCGCGTGCCCCGTGGAGACGATCCGCTCGATGCGCAGATCGGCAGTTTTCAGGACTGTGGTGAAGAGTTCCTCGGTCAGCCGCGCCGGAACATGGGCCAGCAAATTGCCCGTCATTCTACAGAACGCTATCGATATCGGTTTTCGAGAAATCGTCGCCCACGAAAAGCAGGCGGCAGGCATGTTCCTTTGCCACCTCATAGGCGAAACAATCGCCGAAATTGAGGGTGGCCGGGTCCATGCCCTTTCCCCATCGCTCATAAGCCAGGGCGATGCGCCGCGCCGCCGCCGGCGTGACGGTGACGATTTCAAAACCAAGGCCGTCGATGATGCTGGCCATTTCCGCGCCGACATTTCGTCGCGCCGCGACGATAAGGGCTTCGGCCACGGTGCCGGCCGAAATCAGGATGTCGTCCTCGGCTTCCAGAGTGCCAATACAAGCCTCGGCCGCCGGGTCATCGAGAACGATCGCCATCAAGGCCGAAGTATCGACCGCGATCAACCCGGCAAACCCTCATCGCCATAAAGAAAATCCTGGCTGCGTGCGGCGCTTGGCCCCGCTTCCGCTTTCGCGGCGCTGGCGCTGCGCGCCGCTTCGAGTAGCGCGCGGCGGGATTTTCTGTCCGTCGCCGCCTTGACCGGAACCAAGCGTACAGCCGCGTGGCCATGACGGGTCAGAACGATCTCATCGCCAGCCTCGGCGCGGCGCACCAGTTCGGTGAGTTGTCCTTTGGCGTCGGTGACGGATACCTGCATAAGGGGTGATTTAGACTATTATATAGTCCAAATCAACGCCATGAAGGTTAACACACTCTATGAATGATATTTTATGAAGGATGTCTGAAATCGAACCAGATCTGAACGCTGCTTCCTCGCGACAACAAATTGCCGCCCATGGCATGGCTGCCGGCGAAGTGTTGGAACGCCTGGCTGTGCGGTCAGATCGCGGTCTCGGAAAGCATGACGTCGATGAGCGTCGGCGGGCCTTTGGACGCAATGCGCTGCGGGAGCCGGCGCCGCGCCCAACCTGGCTCAAGTTTTTCGATCAATTCAGGAGCGTCCTGATTATCGCGTTGATTGCCGCGGCGACGCTCGCTGCGGCCGTCGGCAATCTCAAGGATGCGGGCGTCATCATGGCGGTCGTCCTGTTGAACGCAATCTTGGGATTCTATCAGGAGCATCGCGCAGAGCGGAGTTTGGCGGCGTTGCGCGGCATGCTGCCGGTCAAGGCACGCGTGCGGCGCGACGCAGAGGTCGCCACTGTCGAGGCCGACCAACTCGTGCCTGGCGATGTCGTGCTCCTGGACGCCGGCGACCGCGTTCCTGCCGACGGACGGCTTATCTTCTCGTCGGCGCTTTCAATTGACGAGTCCTCCCTGACAGGGGAATCGCAGCCCGTTGCCAAAGAGGCTTCGGCCGTCGTGAATCTCGACGCCGCGCTCGCCGAGCGCCGGAATTTCGCGTTCATGAATACGCTGGTGACTCGAGGTCGCGGCGAATTGGTCGTCACTATGATCGGCCCCGAGACCGCGATGGGGCGAATCTCGAGCGAGCTTGCGACAACCGCCGACGTCCGGAGCCCACTGCAAGAGCAGCTCGACGTACTCGGAAAGCGGCTTGGAGGCATCGCGTTGACGCTCGTTGGACTGCTCGGCTTTCTAGAGTACCTGCGCAGCGTCGATGTCGTTCACGCTTTGCTGGATGCAGTTGCTCTTGCCGTCGCTGCCGTGCCGGAAGGGTTGCCGGTCGTTGTCACGGTGACGCTCGCGCTCGGTATGCGCCGGATGGCGCAACACCACGCCATCGTCAAGAAACTGTCCAGCGTTGAGACCCTGGGCTCCACGACCGTCATCTGCTCGGACAAGACTGGAACACTCACGCTGAACCAGATGACCGTTCGCACGTTTCTCTTTGGAAGCCGGCGTTTCACCGTGTCGGGCGAGGGTTATCGTACAAAAGGGACGATCCGCCCCGAGAACGGCGAAGGCGATGACGGCGGCTTGGAGCCCTTGTTCGCCGCGCTCGTTCTGTGCAACGACAGCCAGCTGAACGACGGGGAGGTAACCGGCGACCCGATGGAGGGCGCGCTTCTGGTTCTCGCCGCCAAGGGGGGCTTCGATGGCGCTCGCTTGAACAACCGGTCGCCCCGGATGGCGGAAATCCCGTTCGACGCCGAACACAAATTCATGGCGACCTTTCATCGCGACGGAGCGCAAGTCGACGTCTACGTGAAAGGTGCACCGGACGTGCTCCTTGCGCACTGCACACGCCTGCTTGCGGCAGAAGGCGACACCGACCTCACCAGCGCCGGCAAGAGCGCCATTGAACAGGCCTACAGCGACTTGGCCGGGCGAGGGTTGCGCGGCCTTCTCATCGCGCGTCGCAGCGTTCCTGCCGCACAGATAGCGGCGGCGCCGGACCTGCATGCCATCGTCAAGGATCTCACCTTCGTGGGCTTGGTCGGGCTGATGGACCCTCCCCGGCCGGAGGTCAAGGACGCGATAGCGCAGGCAAAGACGGCCGGCATCCGCGTCAAGATGATTACGGGAGATCACAAGGATACCGCGCTCGCGATCGCCAAGGAGCTCGGCATAGAGGGTGCCGGTCTGACGGGAAGCGAGCTGGCCGCAATGGACGCATTGGATCTCGCCGATCGAATTGACGACATTGCCGTGTTCGCTCGGGTTGCGCCCGAGAACAAGGTCAAGATCGTTCGCGCCCTGCAGGCGAAGGGCCACATCGTGTGCATGACAGGCGACGGCGTCAACGACGCGCCGGCACTAAAGTTCGCCGACATCGGCGTTGCGATGGGGATCAGCGGGACCGCGGTCAGCAAAGAGGCGGCGAGCATGATTCTTACCGACGACAACTTCGCCACCATCGTGGTCGCCATCCGGCAGGGCCGCGCGCTCTATGACAACATCATTAAGTTCATTCGCTTTCAGCTGTCGACAACGATCGGCGCCATTTTGACCGTATTCTTCGCTCCGCTGGCGGGACTGCCAGATCCCTTCACGCCGTTGCAGATTCTTTGGGTGGCGATGATCATGGATGGGCCGCCGGCGGTTTCTCTCGCGCTCGATGCGGCGCGGCCGGGATTGATGCGCGAGCCTCCGCGCCCGCGCGATGTGCCCCTGCTTCCTTTTCCCCGCCTGGTTAAGATTGCCGCCTTTGGGCTCACCATGATGGTCGGGACGTTGGCCATCCTGCATTACGGAATGCTTACGGGGTCTCAAGACAGAGCGTTGTCCATCGCCTTCACGACATTCGTGTTGTTCCAGTTCTTCAACGTTTTCAACGCTCGCGTCGAGGAGGGTTCCGCCTTCAACAGCCACTTCTTCGAAAATCGGATGTTGTGGCTTTCGCTGTCAGGCGTGCTCGCGCTACAGGTCTTGGTGGTCTATTGGCCGCCGGGTCAGTCTTTGTTCAACGTCACAAGCCTAAGCCTGCGCGATTGGTGGCTCGCCGTCGGGGTCGCCTGTTCCGTCCTGCTTTTCGAAGAGGCGCGCAAGCTCTTCCTTCGCATTCTGAGACAGCTTGCACATCTGTGACCTGCGAATGAGGATCGTGTTGAGCGATGTCAATGCCGATCGAATGTCTTGGACTGTTGGCGAAGGGTCCTCTGCTCAACTAAGGAGCGTCCGATGAAACGCATGAAAGCTGCCATCTTCGTGGAACCGGGCGTCCTCGCACCGGGATTGCAATGTGATAAGTCAATAATAACTCCGCAACGTCCCTTCCCCTATTCCCACTCGATCGTCCCCGGCGGTTTCGAGGTCACGTCGTAGACCACGCGGTTGATGCCGCGCACTTCGTTGACGATGCGTGTGGCGCAGCCGGTTAGGAATTCATGCGAGAAGGCGAAGGATTCCGCGGTCATGCCGTCGGTCGAGGTGACGGCCCGCAGGGCGCAAACCTGATCGTATGAACGGGCGTCGCCCATGACGCCGACCGTTCGCACCGGCAGAAGCACGGCGAAGGCCTGCCAGATCGCGTCGTAGAGGCCGGCCTTTCGGATTTCGTCGATGAAGATCCAATCCGCGCGGCGCAGGATCGCGAGCTTCTCCGCCGACACCTCGCCGGGGATACGGATGGCAAGGCCGGGGCCGGGGAAGGGATGGCGGCGGATGAAGGCTTCGGGCAGGCCGAGTTCGCGGCCGAGCACCCGCACCTCGTCCTTGAACAGCTCGCGCAGGGGCTCGACCAGCTTCATCCGCATTCGTTCGGGCAATCCGCCGACATTGTGGTGCGATTTGATGGTGACGCTGGGCCCGCCGGTGAAGGAAACCGATTCGATGACGTCGGGATAAAGCGTGCCTTGGGCCAGAAAATCCGCGCCGCCGACCTTGTGCGCCTCTTCCTCGAACAGATCGATGAACGACGAGCCGATGATCTTGCGTTTCTTTTCCGGGTCGGCGATTCCGGCGAGACGGGTGATGAAAGTCTCGCTCGCATCCCGGTGGATCAGCGGAATGTTGTAGTGGTTGCGAAACAGGGAGACGACTTCCTCCGCCTCGTTCGTCCGCAGAAGACCGTGATCGATGAACACGCAAGTGAGCTGTTCGCCGATGGCCTCGTGGATCAGGACGGCGGCCACCGCCGAATCGACGCCGCCGGACAGACCGCAGATGACACGCCCCTTCCCCACCTGCGCGCGCACGCGATCGACGGCAAGGCGGCGGAAGGCCGACATGGTCCAATCCCCAGCGCAACCGGCGACCCCTTTTGTGAAATTGCGGAGCAAGGCCGCGCCGCTCGGGGTATGGACGACCTCCGGGTGGAATTGGACACCATAGAATCGGCGGCTGTCATCGGCGATGGCGGCGAAGGGGGCGCCGTCGCTGACGGCGACGGTCGCAAATCCCGCGGGCAAGGCAACGACGCGGTCGCCATGGCTCATCCACACCTGCTCGCGGTTGCCCTTCTTCCAGATGCCCTCGAACAGCCGGCAATCACCGGTTACATCGATGAAGGCGCGCCCGAATTCGCGATGGTCCGAAGGCTCGACCACGCCGCCAAGCTGCGCGCACATCGTCTGCTCGCCGTAACAGATGCCGAGCAACGGCACGCCGAGCTTAAACACGATGTCGGGCGCGCGCGGCGTTCCGGTGGCGGCCACCGAGGCGGGCCCGCCCGACAGAATGATCGCTTTCGGCGCGAACTCCACGATGGCCTGCGACGACACATTGTAAGGGCGGATTTCGCAGTACACGCCGCTTTCCCTGACCCGCCGGGCGATCAGCTGCGTGTATTGCGCGCCGAAATCGAGAACGAGAACGCGATCCGTCACTTGTGTCCGTACCTTTCGCCTTTCATGAAACCGAACAGGGGCCGCCGGCGCCGACCGTGCGCGAAAGATCCGCCCAGCCATAGCCGATTTCCGGGAGAGTCGCGCCCCAAAGCAGTTCCTGCCGCTCGGCCACGCGATTTCCACCCATCGCCTGGTAGAAAAATTGCGCCGGGTTGGCGGCCAAAACCCAAAGCAGGGCGGAGTTCATCTCCTGTTCGATCAAGGATCGGAACAAGGCCGCCAGCAGCCGCTTTCCCGCCCCTTGTCCCTGGTGATCGGTATCGACGTAGAGAGTGAATACCTCGCCTCGATAGGCCAGTCCGGCACCGGCGCGCATCGAGCCGCAACTGCCGAACCCAATGACGCCGCTCGCCGCTTCGGCGACAAGGACCGTCTGATGGCCCTCCAGCCGGTTCAGCACCCTCGCCCAGGAGGAACGCTGGCGGTCGGCCGACATCTTCACGAGCACCGAATCCGGAAGGATGCCGGCATAAGACGCCCGCCAAGTCTCGACATGGACGCGGGCAATGGATGGGGCGTCGTCTACGGTCGCGTGGCGGACAATCGTCATGCCGTCCCTCGCGGCCTGCGAGTATGCGGTCGTTTGCCCTGCGGGCGATGCCCGCCGGACTCCGGAGTCCTTACCGGCTTCGCCGGTAGCGGGCGATGCCCGCCAGACTCCGGAGTCCTTACCGGCTTCGCCGGTAGGGGGCGATGCCCGCCGGATTCCTGAGTCTTTACCCGCTTCGCCGGCTGGGTGCGATGCCCGCCAGACTCCTGAGTCTTTACCCGCTTCGCCGGTGGGGGGCGATGCCCGCCGGACTCCTGAGTCTTTACGCGCTTCGCCGGTCGGGGGTGATGCCCGTCGGTCTCCTGAACCTCTACCGGCCGCGCCTCCGGTGTGTGCCGAAGCCCGGCTGAATCCGTGGCCTGCCCAGCGCGTTGCAGCACGGCGACAAAGAAACCGTCCGTTTCATGCCGTGCCGGGTCGAGGCGAAGATAGCGACCACCGGAATCTGGCGGCGGCGCTCCACCAATCGTAGCCGCCCAGACCTCGGGCAACGGCAGCACCGTAAAACCTTCGTGGGAGGCGAGAAACGAGTCCACCTGCTCCTCATTCTCGGCGCGCAATAGAGAGCAGGTAACATAAATCAGCCGGCCCCCCGGTTTCACCAACCGCGCGGCACTGTCCAGGATGCGCAGTTGAAGGGCCTTCAGCTCGACAATATCGTCCCGCCGCATTGTCCATTTCGCGTCCGGATTGCGCCGCCAGGTCCCGGATCCGGTGCATGGCGCATCCACCAATACACGATCGAATTCGCCCTGATGTCGCTTCACCCACTTGTCGCGCTCGGACGATAACGTCCTCAACTCCACATTGAAGGCGCCCGCCCGCCGCAAGCGCGGCGTGGCGCCCTTTAAGCGCGAGGATGAGATATCGCAAGCGACGATGTGACCGCGATTCTCCATCTCCGCCGCCATGGCGAGCGTCTTGCCGGCGGCACCCGCGCAGAAATCCACGACCCGCATTCCCGGCCGGGCGCCGACCAGCATCGAAGCCAGTTGTGAACCTTCGTCCTGGACCTCGACGAAGCCGCCGCGAAACACCTCCAGCGAGGCCAGCGGCGGCCTGCCGTCGACGCGCAGCGCGAACGGCGACCAACGCGTGCTGCGCGCGTCGACCCCCTCGTCTTTCAACATGCGGCGAGCGTCCGGCCGGGTAGTGCGGAGCCGGTTCACGCGCAGATCGAGCGGCGCCGGCACGGCCAGCCCGGCGAGCACTTTGGCCAAATCGCGGCCGTAAAATTCCGAAAGCGCCGGATGAAGCCATTGCGGATAGTTGAACCTTACCCAATCCGGCTGGTCGCGATGTTCGGCCTTATGACCCACCGCGCGGCGAACCAGATTTAATTCGGAATCGTCGAGCCGCGCCGGACGATGTTGACCGCCGTCGAAGGCCTCGAGGATGTCCTCGGCTTTCCAGCCCTGTCCCACGGCCAGATAGGCGATCGCGCGGCTCCGGGAATTCAACCGTCCGCCGCCAAGCCGCTCGATCCACCAATCGAGTTGTGCCCGCAGCCGAAGAACGCCGTAGAAAAGCTGCGCGAGGGCCGCGCGATCCTTCGATCCGATGTAACGCCGGCTGCGAAAATAGTCCCCGGCCGCGACATCGGCGGGGATGCGGCTGGCGTCGAGAGTGTCGAGCATGTCGATCGCGGCCTGGACGCGCGCGCCTGGAGTCATGGGCGACGCTTCATTGGTCCACGGGCGGAGGCCGGCGGCGCCGTCTCAGAGGTCGGGGCGATAGTTGGGCGCCTCGCGCGTGATGGCGACGTCATGGACGTGGCTTTCGCGCAGGCCCGCGGCCGTGATCCGGACGAAGGAACATCTGCGCTTCATGTCATCGATGGTGGCGTTGCCGGTGTAGCCCATCGCCGCCCGCAGGCCGCCGATAAGCTGGTGGATCACATTGCCGACTGGGCCTTTATAGGGAACGCGGCCTTCCACGCCCTCCGGAACCAGCTTCAGCGAATCCTTGATGTCCTGCTGGAAATAACGATCGGCGGAACCGCGCGCCATGGCGCCCAGCGAACCCATCCCGCGATATTGCTTGTAGGAACGCCCCTGGTAGAGAAAGACCTCGCCGGGGCTTTCATCGGTGCCGGCGAAAAGCGACCCGATCATCGCGCAATCGGCGCCCGAGGCGATTGCCTTGGCGAGATCGCCCGAATATTTGATGCCGCCGTCGGAAACCACCGGAATATTGTCCTTGGCGCAGACTTCCACGGCGTCGAGCAAAGCCGTCAGCTGGGGGACGCCGACTCCCGCGACAACCCGTGTCGTGCAGATCGAACCCGGACCGATACCCACTTTGACCGCGTCGGCGCCGGCGCCGATCAAGGCCTTGGCGCCCTCCCCGGTCGCGACGTTGCCCGCCACGATCTGGGTCGCGTTGGACAGCCGGCGGACACGCTGCACGGTGCCGATCACGTCTCGTGAGTGACCATGGGCGGTGTCGACAACAACGACATCGACCTCGGCCGCGAACAGGGCCTCGGCCCGGGCCACGCCCTTATCGCCGACGCCGGTCGCCGCCGCAACCCGCAGCCGGCCCTTGTCGTCCTTGCACGCATTGGGATGAAGCTGCGCCTTTTCGATGTCTTTCACCGTGATCAACCCGACGCAGCGGAATTCGTCATCGACAACCAGGAGCTTTTCGATGCGGTGTTGATGCAGAAGGCGTTTGGCTTCATCCGTCGTGGCGCCGTCGCGCACCGTGATCAGCTTTTCCTTGGTCATCAATTCCCGCACCTTCTGGCGCGGATTGGTGGCGAAACGGACGTCGCGATTGGTCAGGATGCCGACCAGGCGGCGCGAGCCGGGCTCAAGGACGGGGATGCCCGAAATTCTGTGATCCGCCATGCTTCGCAGCGCGTCGGCCAAGGTCTGATCCGGCCCGATCACCACGGGGTTGACGACCATGCCGGATTCGAACTTCTTGACCCGGCGAACCTCTTCCACCTGCTGTTCGATTTCGAGATTGCGGTGAATGACCCCGATGCCACCGGCCTGGGCCATCGCAATGGCGAGGCCGCTTTCGGTCACCGTGTCCATGGCCGACGATACCAGCGGTATGCCCAGCTGGATCGATCGCGTCAGGCGGGTGCGTGTGTCGGCCTCGGTGGGCAGCACATCAGACGCAGCCGGTTTGAGTAGAACGTCGTCGAAAGTGAGGGCTTCGGTAAATCGCATCTGGCCTCCGTGCCCAGCGAGGCGCGCCATCATACACAACACCGGCTCTAAGGGAAGATCGCGCGGGCAGGCGGCGCAGGAATCAAGCCGTGGTCAGCCGCCCGTCGCGCAAGGTCACGATACCGTCCAGGCGGGCGGCGAGATCGGAATTATGCGTCGCGATAAGCGCGGCAAGCCCCGTCTGCCGCACCAAAGCGGTCAGTTCGTTGAATACCCCTTCGGCCGTATGGGGATCGAGATTGCCGGTCGGCTCGTCCGCCAGCAGCAGCCGCGGGGAATTGGCCAACGCCCGAACGATCGCCACACGTTGTTGCTCGCCGCCCGACAAACGCGCCGGCCGGTGGCTTTCACGGGCGCCGAGGCCGACCATGGCCAGCAATTCCCGGGCTCTTTCGCGGGCTTGCCGGCGCGGCACATCGGCGACCAGTTGGGGCATCATGACGTTTTCGAGCGCGGAAAACTCTGGTAGCAAGTGGTGAAATTGATAGACGAATCCCAGAGTCCGGCGCCGGATGAGCGTCCGTTCGCCATCGGAGAGGCGGCCGCAGGCCCGACCCTCGATGAAGACCTCGCCGGCATCCGGCCTCTCAAGCAGGCCGGCGATATGCAGCAGGGTGGATTTTCCGGCCCCGGACGGGCCCACAAGCGCAATGGTTTGGCCGCGGGCAATCGACAGCGACGCGCCCTGAAGCACATGGAGCGTCGTGCCGCCTTGGCTAAAGGTGCGGCGGACATCGGCGAGACGAAGAACCACATCCGCCGCCACCTCATTCATAACGAAGCGCCTCCACCGGGTCGAGGCGGGCCGCGCGCCAAGATGGGTAGATCGTGGCCAACACCGACAGTCCCAAGGCCATGATGACCACGGTGGCTACTTCCGATGGCTCCACCCGCGCCGGCAGGCGCGACAAGAAATAGATCTCGGCCGCGAAAAGCTTCGCACCCGATAGGCTTTCGATGGCCTGGCGGATCGACTCGATATTGGCGCAGAAGGTGAGGCCAAGCACGAACCCCGCGGCCGTCCCGATGAACCCGATGCTGGCGCCGCTTAGGAAAAAGATGCGCATGATCATTCCACGGGTTGCGCCCATGGTCCGCAGAATGGCGATATCCCGCGACTTGTCTTTCACCAGCATGATCAGGCTGGAGATGATGTTAAAGGCGGCGACCAGGATAATCAGGGTCAGGATCAGGAACATGACGTTCCGCTCGACCTGGATCGCGTTGAAGAAACTCGAATTCACCTGCTGCCAGTCGACCATGCGGACCGAATCGCCGGCGGCCTCGGTGATGGGCCGGCGCAATTGTCCGACGCGGTCGGGATCGTCGACGATGGCTTCCAGCCCGCTCACCGCGCCATCGAACCGGAAGAAGATCTGCGCCGCCGGAAGCGGCATGAAAACGAAGCTGCTGTCATATTCGAACATGCCGATGTCGAACGCGGCGACCACGCGATAGGCGCGCAGTCGCGGCAATGAGCCAAAGGCGGTTACCGTGCCCTGGGGGGAAATGAGGGTGATCGAATCGCCGACACCTAGCCCCAGTTTTTGCGCCAGGCGATGACCGATCACGACCGCGTCGTCGCCGGAATTGTCGTCGAGACTGCCCTGCACGATGTTGGCCGCGATGACGGAGTGGGCGGCGAGGTCGGCCGGACGCATCCCGCGGACGAGAGCACCCGAGGCGACGTTGTTCGCCGTCGCCATGACCTGGCCGTCGATAATCGGCCGCACCGCCACGACGCCCGGCACCAACCGCACACGCCCCGCGAGCGCGTCGAAATCGGTCAAGGCGCCACGCGTGGACTGCAACGTCAAATGGCCGTTAAGCCCCAGAATCCGGCCGAGAAGTTCCTGACGGAAGCCGTTCATCACCGCCATCACGATGATCAACGTCGCCACGCCCAGAGCGATGCCAAGCAGCGAAAACCCGGCGATGACGGAAATGAAGCCTTCCTGGCGGCGCGCTCGCAGATAACGGGCGGCCATCATGCGTTCGAAGGCTGAAAACATCGGCTACCTTTGGGCCGTCAGCATCGTCAGCGCGGCGTCGGCCGACAGCTCTTCGCGCTGCCCCGTACGGCGGTGCTTGACCTCCACCGTCCCGGATTTGATCCCGCGCGGCCCAACGACGAGCTGGGTCGGCAGACCGATTAGATCGAACGTCGCGAATTTCGCGCCCGGGCTTTCTGAACGGTCGTCATAGAGCACATCGATTCCCGCGCCCTGGAGCTTGGCATAGAGATCCTCACAGGCGCGATCGCAACCCGCATCGCCCGGACGAAGATTGATCAAACCGACGGCGAAGGGCGCCACGCTGTCGGGCCAGATGATGCCGGCTTCGTCGTGGCTCGCCTCGATGATCGCGCCAACCAAACGCGACACACCGATGCCGTATGACCCCATTTCCATGGTCACGCTTTCGCCCTTGGCGCCGGTGACGACGGCGCCCATGGCCTTTGAATATTTCGTGCCGAAATAGAAGATATGGCCGACTTCGATGCCGCGGGCTTGCAGCCGGCGATCCGCGGGAAGCCGATCGAAGACGGCGGGATCGTGTTTTTCGTCCGTGGCGGCATAGGGCGCGGTCCAGCGCTCCACCACCGGCCGCAGATCGGCGTCATAATTTATTGGCGTATCCAGAATTTCAAACTCCACGAGGCTCTTGTCGCAGAACACCTGGCTTTCGCCGGTCTCCGCCAGAATGATGAACTCATGGCTGAGATCACCGCCGATTGGGCCGGCAGCGGCGCGCATCGGAATGGCTTTCAGTCCCATCCGGGCGAACGTCCGCAAATAGGCCACGAACATGCGGTTATAGGCGCGGACGGCACCGTCATAATCGAGATCGAAGGAATAGCTGTCCTTCATCAGGAATTCGCGCCCGCGCATCACGCCGAATCGCGGGCGGACCTCGTCGCGGAATTTCCACTGGATGTGATAGAGCAGCTTCGGCAAATCGCGATATGTCTTGATCGCCTGGCGGACGATATCGGTGATCTGCTCCTCGTTCGTCGGACCGTAGAGCATCTCGCGCTCGTGCCGGTCCTTGATGCGCAGCATCTCCTTGCCATAATCCTCGTACCGGCCCGACTCCCGCCACAGCTCGGCGGGCTGGATGGTCGGCATGAGCAGTTCCTGGCCGCCCGCTGCGTCTTGCTCTTCGCGCACGATCCGTTCGATGCGCCTCAGCACACGCAGGCCCAGCGGCAGCCAGCTATAGATGCCTGCGCTCGACTGACGTATCAGCCCCGCCCGCAACATCAGGCGGTGGGAGACAATCTGCGCCTCGCTCGGTGTCTCCCGGAGAGTGGGCAGGAAATAGGCGGATAGGCGCATGGAGGGAAATTCGCGTTGAGATTGGTCGGGCGACCGGGACTCGACTTTAGGGAAAGCCCTCAGCCATGGCAACGTAATGCCAAGGCCGGACTGGGGCGACCCTCAGCGCGGCCGAGCCAATATTTTTTGGCACTCCGCGGCGATGGCGGCCTGAGCCGAATCGCCAATCGGCTGGCCGTCATAGAAGACTTTGCCGTCTTTGAACGACACGACCCCAAGCTGAGCCTCGGGCTTGAACAGATTGGGATTGGCCGGAATACCGAGGCGCTTCTGCAAATCGACGGTGATCGGAATGTTGATTTGGTCGGGAATCCTGATCTGTGGAGCGCCGCCGAGGTCGGCCGGCGCCACCGCGCGGCCTCGCACGTCCACCCCGGGCGTGTAGGCCACGTCTGGCGTCGGCACATGTTTGGTCACCAATCGCGAGCAATCCGCGGACGTTATCTTGACGGTTTGCGCCGCCGCCTGCGTTGCCAGGGACAGCACCACGATGATGGAAGCCAATCCGCGCATGGGTCAAGCCTACCCAAGTCAGGTTAAGGCAATAATAATAACCCGATGCGAGGCGCTCGCCTAATTTCCTTTCTAGCTGGCGCGGTGGTTAGAAACATGATGACTCCAAAAATGCCCTCTACTATAGTCCGCCCACCAAACGATGACGCGATGTACGTCGCGCGGACCAAGTTTGGGGAGGGTCGTCAAAGCCTGGATCGAGGGGAACTTGATCCAGGCTTTGCCGTTTTCAAGGCCCGGGCCCAGGCTGGTTTCAACCCCAAAATTCGTGGAAAAACGGGACATTCCTCGCGGTGCGCGCCGGGGAGGTATCCGATGCTCATCAAGAATTCGCCAACCACCTCGCCGCCGGTGAAGACTAAGGTCTTTTTGAACAGCTTGACCCAATCCGCCTTCG
>CANFCX010000010.1 GCA_947445225.1 Rhodospirillales bacterium | reverse complement strand
TCGTCGCACAGCGCCAACGAGATGTTCGATTTCTATCGTCAGCAGATGCCGCGATTCGGCTGGACCGAACTCAGCGTCGTCCGCGCGGCCAACAGCGTATTGACGTTCATGCGGGAAAATCGCGTTGCGACGGTTCAGATCGTAGGCGCCCGGCTCGACGGTGCCCGAATCGAATTCATCGTCGCCCCGCGCGGCGCGCAATCGACCCCGGGCGCCGCGCCGCCCGCGGCCGCCGGCGCCCCAATCCTACCGCGTTAGGCCGCCTACCGCGCCGGTGTCGGCGGTGGACCGGACCGAACGAAGCGGCGGCTCGCGTAACGGTCGAGCGCGTCGACAGCGCGATTGTCGAGTTCGACGAAATTGGCGGCGAATTGCGGTTCATCGCCGCCGTTGCGGACGACCTTGATGGTGACATCGAGTGTCACTTCGCCATCCGGGAAGGGCACGAGCAGACGGACCTTGGTCGAGGTTTCGGGAACAAGGTCGACCACGGCTTCGCGGATGATGAATCCGCCCAGGCTCCAATTATCGACCGTGAACGGTTTTTCGCCGATGATGACGGTCAGCGGCGCCTTGAGACGTTTGTCATGCCGCCGGTTGCGCCATGTGTGGCCGACTACCTGGACATTCGACATCGTCGTCCCCTCCAAATTATTCACAGGGCTCCGCGCGACTCGGTCATCGGCCGAGACGCCGGCCAATCATAGTACTGTTGCAGGGAACAGTAAAAATCCGGTTTGCGCGGGAGGGCTAGGCACCCGGGTGGTGGTGTCCAGAAAAACGAAGCGGCCCGAACGTCAGGCGGCGCTTTCGGTTCTGGGCTGGACGGTACGATACGCCTTGCTCGCGTGTTCGTTGCAATACGGTTTCCCCGGTGCGCTGGGACCGCCGCAGAAGTGAAAGCCATCTTCCCCCGGATGACCGACCGGCCACTGGCAGGCATGCCGTGACAGGGCGACCACAACCGGAGCCCGGGCGGCAACCGGGGCGGCGCGCGAATCGAGGCCGAGTCGGTGTGCTTTGCCAACCACGGCGTTCTTGGAGATGCCGAGGCGCCGTCCGATTTCCGCGGTGGAGGCGCCGGTTTGCCACAGACTGCGCAATTGTTCGACGAGGGCAGGGGTCCAAATCGAAGCAGCGATCATGGTGCATCCATATTCGGTGGGAGGATCGAATACCTCCTACTATATATAGTGATGGATGCAGGAAATAAAGAAAAAACGCCGCCGCGGGGTATCGCGGCGGCGTTGAAAAAAGGCCATCCCCGGAAATTGGGGATAGTTGGTGTGGGCTGGTCGATCAGTCGCGCCGGAAGGAATTGCCCCGCGGCGGCCCGCCGCGATCGAAACCGCCCCCGCCGCCGCCGCGATCGAAGCCGCCCCCGCCGCCTCGATTGGAACGGCCGCCTCCGCCACCGGGTCCGCCTTCCGCGCGGTCGCGGGCGACGTTAACGGTCAGGCTCCGGCCGCCGATACTGGTTCCGTTCAGGGCCTCGATGGCCTTGTCGGCTTCCTGCTCCGACTGCATCTCGACGAAGCCGAAGCCACGGGACTGATTGGAGACGCGATCGACGATGACCTGCGCCGAGGTCACCGCACCGTGGGGACTAAACATCTCCTCCAGGTGCTGCGAGGTATAAGAATACGGCAGATTGCCGACGTACAACTTGCGACCCATTGAACGAACCCTTCCACATGGAGGCGATGTCGGTCAGGACAGCCTCTTTTCATCTGCTCCCGCGGCCGCCGCCGAGGCGCGGCGCGCGGGAATCTACTTGCCCGAATCCGCGGCAGGGCAGGCGATTGCCGACCGTCAAAAACATTGAGCACCGACGCCCCAGACCAGGGCGCGCATCGCGAGGCCCCAGGAGTCGCGCGTATTCGGCGTTGTCCGTTTTTTCCGGCGGCGACCTGTATAGCGCGTCCATCGTCGTTTCCCAAGGGCGAACGCGGCGCTCGCGCGCAACCCATCGTTGCCGGAAATTTGCAGGGGGCGCGGCCAAGCCGCTATCGTGCGGTCTCGCCGCCAATCGGGCGACAGCATTCTGGAGCCGGCACGTGTTCTTCACCGCATCGAAAATTTTCTGGTTCGTCGCCAACCCGCTTTCCTTCCTGACGATCCTTCTTGGCGTGGCCGCGATACTGCTGGCGACGCGGTGGCGGATGTGGGGTCGCCGGCTGATCGTCGCGATCGTCACCTTCCTCGCCGCGTTCATCCTGCTGCCGATGGATCAATGGCTGCTCTATCCGCTTGAACAGCGTTTCGCCGATTTCACCCAGCCGCCGGACCAAGTCGACGGGATCGTGATTTTGGGCGGCAGCCAAAGCACCCAGATCACGGCGGCGCGCGGGCGGCCTTCCTTCAACGATTCCGCCGAACGCATGTTTGCCCTGCTGTCGCTGATCCGCCGGTTCCCGAACGCGCCCATCGTGTTCAGCGGCGGTTCCGGAGACCTGCTCAACCGGGAAAGCAAAGAGAGCGACACGGTGCGCCTTCTGCTCGTGGAATTCGGGATAAATCCGGATCGTGTGTTGTATGAGGAAACGTCCAGCAACACTTATGAAAACGCGGTTTTTTCCAAGGAATTGGCGAAACCGAAACCGGGCCAGGTCTGGCTCCTCGTGACCAGTGCCGCACATATGCCGCGCTCGGTCGGATGTTTCCGCGCAATCGGCTGGGAGGTCGTTCCGCTCGTCGTCGATTTCAACACGACCGGGCTGTCGTGGCTGCGGACGTCCATCAGTCCGACCTATCAGCTCGAGAAGTTCGGGGCCGGCATCCATGCCTGGATCGGGCTGGCGGTGTATTACCTGACCGGGAAGACATCGGAGTTTCTGCCCGGCCCGCGCGCCTGATCCGGGCACCGCGGGCATGTGGAGGATGGCGGCGTTGGCACGATCGACGGAAAAAGGTGATGCCGGGCGTGGGGTGGGGGGCTTTTCCGGGGTGTGTGTCCCGGCGCTGCTGTTGCTGCTCGTCGGTAGCGCCGCTTGGGCGCAGGCGCCGGCGCCCGATCCGGGCACCGTTTTCAAGGATTGCGACGATTGTCCGGAGATGGTCGCCATCGCCGCCGGCGCCTTCGTCATGGGATCGCCCGAAACCGAAAGCGGGCGCGACGCCGAGGAAGGGCCGCAACACCTCGTGACGATAACGCGGCCATTCGCCATCGGCCGCTTCGAGGTCACCTTCGCCGAATGGGACCTTTGCGTTGCTTCCGGCGGATGCCGGAATCGCCCCGACGACAAGGGTTGGGGTCGAGGCCGCCGTCCGGCGATCGACGTGAATTGGAACGACGCCAAGGAATTCCTGCGCTGGCTTTCGGCGCGTACCGGCCGGACCTATCGCCTGCCGAGCGAAGCGGAATGGGAATATGCCGCGCGCGCGGGCAGCCGGGCGACGCGGCCCTGGGGTGTAGCTCTGGACGCCGCCCGCGCCAATTGCGGCGATTGCGGCACGGTGTGGAGCGCCCGGCAGACCGCGCCGGTGGGCTCATTTCCGGCCAATGCCTTCGGCCTGCACGATGTCATCGGCAATGTTCTGGAATGGGTGGAAGATTGCGGCGGCGGGTCCTACGAGGCCGCGCCGCGCGACGGCAGTCCGTGGCGCGTCGCGGATTGCACGACCCGCCGCGTCCGCGGCGGCTCCTGGTATTTCCACGCCCGTGTCGCGCGCAACGCGGCGCGCAACGCCAGCCGCGCCGATTTCCGCAGCTATGACCTTGGATTTCGCGTGGTGCGCGACCTCGGTCCCTAAAAGCCGGTCAGTACGACCGTTGCTGGCGAAGGAATTGGTTGCGATCAAGCGATCCGACGACGATCTCGCGAACCTCGCGCCCCCTGCGGATGGTCAGGGGGATAGCGGCTCCGGCCGGTCCGATCGCCCGGATCATCTTGTAGAATTCGATCAAGGTCTGGGGCCGTTTTCCGCCCACCGCGACCACGATGTCGCCGCTTTCCAAACCGGCCTGGGCGGCAGGGCCGCCCTCGCTGACCCGCGTGATCGCGATCGGTCCGCGCGAATCGTCGGTATTGATCCCAAGCCACGGCGACGCGGGGCGCTCGGCGCGCCCGGTTTCGATCAACGCCGCCAGGATCGGCTTCAGATGATCGATCGGCACGAACATGTTGCCGGGAACGGGTGAATGGCCAACCAGGGTATTGGACAGAAAAAGCGAGCCGATGCCGAGCAGCTTGCCGTCGCTGCCGATCAGCGCAGCCCCGGGAAATTCGCGAAGGGGCGGGGTGGTGAAGATGGCGTCGCTCAACAGATATTCCCAATAGCCCGCGTATTCGCGATGCGACACGACCATTGCCTTGCCGGCACCGGCGATTCCGCCGAAGGGCACGATCAGCACCGGTTGACGCTCGGCGACCTTGATGGAGTCCCCGAATTCGATGGCTTTGACCTTCAGCGGCTCGATCGTCTTGACGAGGCCGAAGCCAGTGTCGTGGTCATAGGCCAAGACCGAGGCGATGACCGGAAACCGGCCATTGATCGTGACCTCGACCGACATCGCCTCGACGATAAGGTGCCCGATGGTCAGGACGATCCCGGAACTATCGATGACCACGCCCGTGCCTTCGCGTTCGGTGCCCAACGCGTCGGCCGTGCGCGAATCGGCGGGAATATGGGCGCGGATCTTGACGATGGCGGTGAACACGTCCTCGAACGGCGTGGCGGCGCGCGCCTCGGGGCTGGAGGACAAAGCGAGAAACGCGAGCGCGGCCAGCCACGGGCGGCGGAAAAATCGCGATTTCGGACGATGAGACGGAGTCGGGTTGGAGCGAAAAAATAAGCCGGCGGCGATCCCACAGGGACGCTCGAGCATGGCCGCTCTCTCCTTGTCGTGGGGTTAGAGAACGAACCCTAACACGACCTGCCGCGGCCCGCCCGAGATTCCGTCGCGATGGGTTCCCTTGGCCGGCGGGATGTTATACATCTCCAACGATGTCGATCCCCGCGCCACACGCCGATGACGCGGCACCCGCCGGCCCCGCCGACGCGCCCGTTCCCGGCTATCTGTCGGCGCTGAACCCGGCCCAACGTATGGCGGTCGAGGCCTTGGATGGGCCGTTGCTGGTGCTCGCCGGGGCGGGCACGGGCAAGACGCGGGTTTTGACCGCACGGCTCGCCCATATCCTCTTCAGTGGCCGCGCCTGGCCGAGCCAAGTGTTGGCGGTCACGTTCACCAACAAGGCCTCGCGCCAGATGCGCGAACGCGTGACCGCGCTGATCGGACCGTCCGCGGAAGGGTTGTGGCTCGGAACCTTTCATGCTCTTGCCGCCCGCATCCTGCGCCGTCATGCCGAACGAATCGGCCTGAAACCCAACTTCACTATCCTCGATGCCGACGACCAGCTGCGCCTGGTCAAGCAATTGCTGGAGGGCGCGCGGTTCGACGACAAGAAATGGCCGCCGCGGGCCATTCTCGGCGCCATCGAGCGATGGAAGGACCGCGGCCTGACGCCGGAAAAGGTTTCCGGCACCGAGGCAGAGGACGGGGACGGCGTCGATCTGCTCGGCCTGTACCGCGCCTATCAGGACCGGCTGCTGACTCTGAACGCGGCGGATTTCGGCGATTTGCTTTTGCACGGGCTGACCCTGTTCACCCGCCACGAGGATGTGCTGGCCGAATACCATCGCCGCTTCCGCTACATCCTGGTCGACGAATATCAGGACAGCAACGTCGCCCAATATCTCTGGCTGCGCCTGCTGGCTCAGGCCCATCGCAACCTCTGCTGCGTCGGCGACGACGACCAATCGATCTATGGCTGGCGCGGGGCGGAGGTGGGCAACATCCTGCGCTTCGAGAAGGACTTTCCCGGCGCCAAGATCGTCCGGCTGGAGGAGAATTACCGCTCCACGCGCCACATCCTGGGGGCGGCCTCCGGATTGATCGCGCACAACCGCGGACGTCTCGGCAAGACCCTGTTCACCTCGGTCGAGGGCGGCGAAAAGGTTCAGGTCCGCGGGCTGTGGGATGGCGCGGAGGAGGCGCGCTGGATCGGCGAGGAGATCGAGGCGCTGCAACGCAAGGGCCACGCGCTGAGCGAAGTGGCGGTGCTGGTCCGCGCCGGTTTCCAGACCCGCGAATTCGAAGAGCGTTTCATGACCATCGGCCTGCCCTATCGCGTGATCGGCGGCCCGCGTTTCTACGAACGCCAGGAAATCAGGGACGCGATGGCCTATCTCCGCCTGGTCGCCCAACCCGACGACGATCTGGCCTTCGAGCGTATCGTCAACGTGCCGCGACGGGGCATCGGCGCGGCGACCGTGCAGACCTTGCACCGTCTTGGGCGGGATGCGCGAATCTCGATGGTGGAAGCGGCGAGCCGCCTGGTCGTCACGGACGAGATCAAGGGCCCGGCCCGCGCCTCGCTCAAGCGGCTGCTGGCCGATTTCGACCGCTGGCGCGGCCAACTCACGCAGAGTCACCATGCAGAGCTGGCGCGCATCGTGTTGGACGAATCGGGCTACACGGCGATGTGGCAAAACGACCGTTCCCCGGAGGCGCCCGGACGGCTGGAGAATCTCAAGGAATTGGTCGCGGCCATCGCCGAATTCGACGGCCTGACCGGGTTCCTCGAACATGTCAGCCTGGTCATGGACGCGGTGGAGGGCGCCGGCGGCGACATGGTCAATGTCATGACCCTGCACAGCGCCAAGGGGCTCGAATTCGACACGGTGTTCCTGCCCGGCTGGGAGGAAGGCCTGTTCCCACACCCGCGCGCGCTGGAAGAAAAAGGCGAGGGTGGATTGGAAGAGGAAAGGCGGCTCGCCCATGTCGGGCTGACCCGTGCCCGTGAACGTTTGTTCGTTTCCTTTGTGGCCAATCGGCGCATCCACAATCTGTGGCAGAGCAGCCTGCCGTCGCGTTTCGTGGGCGAATTGCCGGCCGAGAATATCGATCTGGTGAGCCAGCCCGGCCTGTTCGGGGCCGGCTCGCGGGCCAATGCCTGGGATGGGCGGGCGCGACCGGGGCGATCCGCTTATGGGGGTGCGGCGTCGCCGCGCGACAGGATGATCGACGGTCGCGCGCGCGAAGTCCGCAGCCCTCGGCCCGCCTCGGCCTTTAAGGTCGGCGACCGGGTCTTCCACATGAAATTCGGTTACGGCCGGGTTGTCGCCGTCGATGCCGACCGGCTCGACATCGATTTCGAGAAGGCCGGCGGCAAGACGGTGATCGACAGCTTCGTCACCCCCGCCTGACCATGGCGAGACCGGTCGCGCCCGATCTGTGGCGGATTGGGCTGTGTGTGCCCGAAGCGGCGAGTTCCGCGTTCGCGGCGGCGCTAGACGGGTTCGCGGCGGTTTCCGAATATGAATCGAACGTTCCGGGCGCCTGGGTCGTCGAGGCCATCGCGGTCGCCGAACCGGATCGCGGCCTAGTCTCCGCCCGCATCGCCCTGGTCGCGGCGAGCCAAGGTTTGGCCGCGCCGGAATTTCGCGTCGAGAAACTGCCGCCGACGGATTGGCTAGCCGAAAACCAAAAGGCCTTTCCGCCGATCGCCGCCGGCCGCTATTTCATCCATGGACGGCAAAGCCGGCGGCTCCCCCCGGCGGGCTCGATCGGCCTGCGTATCGATGCCGGGCTGGCCTTCGGCACCGGCGAACATGCGAGCACGCGCGGTTGCCTCCTGAGCCTCGAGGAAATCGCGCGAACCCGCCGCCCGCGGCGGATCCTCGATCTTGGCTGTGGCACCGGGATCCTGGCGATGGCCGCGGCGCGGACCTGGCCGGCGGCTGCAATCGTGGCCGCCGATATCGACGGCGATGCCGTGGCGGTGACGCGCGAAAATGCCGGAGTCAACGCGCTCCGCCGGATTCGCGTGGTTCGGGCCGATGGCCTGCATTCGCCCGCGCTTTTGGCCGGCGGCCGCTTCGATGTGATTTTCGCCAATATCCTGGCGCGGCCGCTGTGCCGGCTGGCGCGCGGCCTCGGCCGACGATTGGCCGGAAACGGCCTGATCGTACTCGCCGGGCTTCTATCAACCCAGGAAAGGGAGGTTCTTGCCGCCTATCGGCGCCAGGGACTAACCCTGCGTCGGCGCCGTAACCTTAACGGCTGGCAGGCGCTGGTGCTTGGGAGGAATCGACACCAGCGCCGCCAGGCCTAAGCCGCGAGACGCCGCGGCTTGTCCTTGATTCTCAACTTGTTGCCCACCGCTAGCGCGTCGGGCGCCAACGTTTCAAGCACCGCCGAAGGCCGGAGTTCCGGCACCCGGCCATGGGTGACATCCATGCGGTTAAGCCCGATGTCGCTGAGCATGCGGTCGTCCAGCCGCATCAAGGCGGCGTGGGCAGCCCGCTGCCTCCGCCATTCGCTGAAGCCGCGCAGGCATGCGGCCAGATAGGCAAAGCCGCGGCTGAAGATTTCGCGCATCTCGCGGTCGCGCAAGCGCCGCGTTTCACGGTGCAAGTCCGCCCCCGAAGGGTGGCTCGCGTCGTCGATGGTCAACATGGGTATTCTCCGAAAATCGAAAGCAGGGGCGAACGATTCGTCCCGCGTTGAACACAACCTAAACCTTGGCGCGCGGATGTGGAGCGGCATAACTGCAGAGGAGCGATGCGTTCCGTGCATGATGGTGGCCCCGGCGCCGGGCGGTTGGGCTTGTCCGCGGCGCGCCGTGGCCCTAGCTTTGGTACGACGGTCGAGATGAATCGAGGATCGGCGGATGCAGAAAGCGGCGGTCGTTGCGGGCTACCAGGGCGACGCGACCCTCGAACGGCTTTTGCGCAAGGACGGCGCCAGCCTGACCGTACCCGCGCTGCGCGACATCGTGGCGGGGGTGTTGGCGGCGCCACCCGCGGCGGACTCCGATGCCTGGATCGGGCTGATCGCGGCCAGTCCCGGCCCGGCGCTGCGCGAGCAACTGCGCGCGCTCAAGGACGAGATGAGCGCCCTCCGCGACGACGGCCTCGGCGAGGGGCGCTGGACCGCGGGACGTGTCGCATCGTTGCGGACCGAGTTGTCGGCGCGCGGCTTGGCCGGGTATGTGCAGCCGCGCGGCGACGAACATCAGGGCGAATACGTGGCGCCGCGCGCCGAGCGCCTGGCCTGGCTCACCGGCTTCACCGGCTCGGCGGGGCTGGCGATCGTGCTGGCCGACAGAGCCGCGATCTTCGTCGACGGCCGTTATACGATTCAGGTGCGGTCCCAGGTCGATGGCGGCGCCTTCGAGCCGCTGCACATCAGCGACTCGCCGCCCGCTGAGTGGCTGGCGCGCAACCTCAAGCCTGGCGACAAACTGGGTTACGACCCCTGGCTACACGCGCCGGACGGCGCCGAACGCCTGCGCGCCGCCTGCATCAAGGCAAAGGCCGAGCTGATTCCTTGCCCTGGCAATCCGGTCGATGCGGTATGGACCAACCAGCCGCCGCCGCCGATCGCGCCGGTCGTCGCCCATCCGCTCACCTTCGCCGGCCGCGATTCGGGGGCCAAACGCCGCGAGTTGGCGGAAAAATTGGCGGCCGACGGGATCGACGCCGCCATCCTGACCGCCCCGGATGCCATCGCTTGGCTCTTGAACATCCGCGGCGGCGACGTGCCGCACACGCCGCTGCCCCTATCCTTCGCCATTCTCCGTCGCAACGCGAATGTCGATCTGTTCATCGAACCGCGCAAGCTGGCGCCGGGCCTGCGCGAACATCTCGGCAATGAAATCCACGTCGAGCCGCCGTCGGCCTTGGGACCGGCGCTGGACGCGCTATCCGGCCGGCGTGTACTCGCCGATCCCACCACCGCCGCGTCCTGGATTTTCGACCGGCTGGCGGCGGCGAAGGCCGGCATCGTGCGCGCGCCCGATCCGGTCTCCCTGCCCAAGGCCTGCAAGAACGAGGCGGAGCTGGCGGGCACCCGCGCCGCGCACCGGCGCGACGGCGCCGCGTTGACACGGTTTCTCGCCTGGCTGGCGCGCGAGGCGCCCTCCGGCCGGTTGACCGAAATCGAGGCCGCCGACCGCCTCGCCGAATTCCGCGGCGGCGGCGAACATTTCCGCGATTTCAGCTTCGACACGATTTCGGGCGCCGGGCCCAACGGCGCCATCGTTCACTACCGAGCGACACCGGCGAGCAATCGGCGCCTCGAACCTGGGATGCTCTATCTCGTCGATTCCGGTGCCCAATATTTGGACGGCACGACCGATGTGACGCGCACGGTCGCCATCGGTCGGCCCACACCCGAACAGCGCGACCGCTTCACCCGCGTGCTGAAAGGCCATATCGCCATCGCCACCGCGCGCTTTCCGCAGGGCACGACCGGCGCGCAGCTCGATGGCTTCGCCCGCCGCCCGCTCTGGGATGTCGGGCTCGACTACGATCACGGCACGGGTCACGGCGTCGGCAGCTATCTCGGCGTACATGAAGGGCCGCAGCGCATCTCGAAGCTGCCGTCCATCATCGCGCTGCGGCCGGGCATGATCGTTTCCAACGAACCCGGCTATTACAAGACCGCGGGTTATGGCATCCGCATCGAAAATCTCGTGGTTGTGACCGTGTTGCCCGGTCTTCCCGGCGGCGAACGCGAGATGCTTGGTTTCGAGACGCTGACGCTCGCCCCGATCGACCTTGAAGTTGTGGATACGGCGCTTCTCGACGCCCGCGAAATCGACTGGCTGAACGCCTATCATGCGAGGGTACGCGAGACGCTGACTCCGCTCGTCGATGCCGCCACCGCCGCGTGGCTGAAGGACGCGACGCGGACGGTTCCTGTGCCGGATTGAGGTGGGGAAAGATTTTAAGACCGGCGCTTGTCGACTCCTTATAGCCTGGCGTCTACCCCTGCAACCCTGCCGCAGCTGTGCTATCCTGAATGCATGGCCAAGAATGCCCTGGGCGTTACGATAGACGACGAGGACAGCGATTCGCCTGCCCTGACAGCGGCGGAGAAGGCGGCCGTGAAACGCGCCGAGGCGGATGTAAAAGCGGGCCGACTCCACGACCACGCCGATGTGGCGAAATGGCTCCGTCGGCGGGCGGCTGAGATCGTCAAGCACGCGCGCAAAGCGGTCAAGTTGCGCTGAGCCGTGGGGGTTGTCCGTTGGACGCGCGAGGCTCGCGCGAATCTCCGCGAATTTCTCTCTAGCATCGAGCAGCACAACCCGATGGCGGCGGTCGATCTGGTCGAGGCCATCATCGCGTCCGGCAACGCGCTGGCGACGCTTCCAAAACGAAACCCAATTCGGCACGAGGGGGAACTTCGCGAGCGCCTCGTTCTTGGAACGCGTTACGTCCTGCTGTATCGCGTCGAGCAAGGGGACACGGTCCTGATGCTCGCTGTACGACACGGCGCGCGCGCCAGCCGCGTCCCTTGAGATACCCGCCGCCCGAACGCCGGTTTCAACCGATGAGTCCAAGCCACTCGTCCTCCGACAGGGTTTTGATCCCGAGAACGGCCAATAGCGGGCATATAGCGTTATGCTATATATGTAGGCGTGTTTCCCATAGAGTACAGCGCGGAAGCGCTGCGAACCCTGCGGCGCATGCCGGCAAACATCAATTGTCTCATTCGACGCAAGATCGAGGGTTTGGCGGCCGACCCGTTTGCCGTGAACGTGAACGTCAGGCCGTTGCGAGGACGTTCCGGTTATCGCCTTCGAGTCGGCGATTGGCGTGTGATCTACGAAATTGGCGCCGACCCGCGCGTCATGCGCGTGATGGAAATCGGGCCGAGGGGAAGTGTGTACAAATGAAGAAGCCTCAAATCATCAAACAGGACGGAAAAGCCGCCTTCGTTGTCATTCCTGCCGCCGAATGGGCTCGGATCGAGCAGGCGCTTGCGGACGCGGACGATGTCCGCGCTTATGACAATGCCCGGCGGCGCCGGCAGGAATATTTCCCCGCCGATCTGGTCAACGCGATTGCCGAGGGAACCAATCCCATCAAGGCGTTTCGGGAATATCGTGGGCTGACCCAGGCACGGTTGGCCAAGTCGGCTGGCCTCGCGCCGCTATACGTCTCCCAGCTTGAAACCGGCGTGCGCGAAGGCCCGGTGAAGACGCTGAAGGCGATAGCGAAGGTCCTGAAGATCGACTGGGATTTGCTGGCGAGCGAGTCCCAACCGCGGGCTATCCGGCGATCAGCCTAAGCCACTCATCCTCGGTCAGGGTATTGACGCCGAGCGCTTCGGCCTTGGCTGCCTTCGATCCCGCATCGTCGCCGACCACGACGTAGTCCGTTTTCTTCGATACCGATTCGGCGACCTTGGCGCCGAGGGCTTCGGCTTTTGCCTTCGCCTCATGCCGGGTCATGGTCATCAGCGTGCCGGTGAAAACGACGGTCTTTCCGGCGACCGGCGAATCCTGGGCGGCGGTCGAGATAAAATCCCCGATCCGCAGCTCCAATTCGAGAGCGGCAAGCGCAGCGAGATTGTGTGGCTCCGCGAAAAAGCCGACGAGATCGGCGGCGACGCTCGGCCCGATCTGGCTGATGCTGTCGAGTTCTTGAAAGGCCTCGCCTTCGGCATCGGCGGCGGCTTCGGTCATCGCCTTGCGGAAGGCCGCGAAGGAACCGTAGTGCCGCGCCAGCAGCCTTGCCGTCGCCTGGCCGATCTGGCGGATGCCGAGCGCATAAATGAAGCGGTCGAGTGGAATCTCCCGTTTTGCCTCGATGGCCGCGATCAGCTTGGCGGCGGAAATGTCTCCCCAGCCTTCCCGCGCCGCGATTTCCTCCTTGCGGTCATGCAGGCGGAAAATATCGGCGGGCGATTTGATGAGCCCGTCGGTGAAGAAGGCAGCGATGTGCTTTTCACCCAGCCCTTCGATGTCGAAGGCATCGCGGGAAACGAAATGATGCAGCCGCTCCACGGCTTGCGCCGAGCAGATGAGTCCCCCGGTGCAGCGCCACGCCACTTCGCCCGGTTCGCGGATCGCGAGGCTGCCGCAGACGGGGCAAACTTTGGGGAAGGCAAAAGGCTGGCTGTCCTTGGGCCGCCGCTCCGTTACCACCGCGACGATCTGCGGGATCACATCGCCGGCGCGTTGGACGATAACCGTGTCGCCGATGCGGATGTCCTTGCGCGCGATTTCGTCTTCGTTGTGAAGTGTGGCGCGTTGGACAACCACGCCGCCGATATTGATCGGCTGAAGCTCGGCCACGGGCGTCAACGCGCCGGTGCGCCCGACCTGGATCAGAATATTTTGGATGACGGTCCGGCCCTGCTCGGCCTTGAATTTATGGGCGATGGCCCAGCGCGGGGCGCGGCTGACCATGCCCAGCCGCTCCTGCCAATCCAGCCGGTTCACCTTGTAGACGACGCCGTCGATGTCATAGGGCAGGGCGGATCGCTTGTCTTCAACGCCACGGTAGAAAGCGAGTGCGGCGTCCACGGTCGTGCACAGTGCGGTCATCGGATTAACGGCGAAGCCCCAGCCCTCCAGCCGCTGGAGCAACGCGGCATGAGTGCGGGGGCCAACCCCGCGCGATTCCCGGATGTCGCCGAGCGCATAGGCGAAGAAACGCAGATTGCGGCGCGCGGTGATTTTGGGATCGAGCTGGCGCAAACTGCCGGCGGCGGAATTGCGCGGATTGGCGAAGGCCGGCTCACCTTCCGCGATCCTGGATTGGTTCAGCTTGAGGAAATCCGCGCGCTGCATATGAACCTCGCCGCGGACCTCCACGATCTCCGGCGGGTCCGGGCCCGCAAGCTGCGCGGGTATCGCGGCCAGGGTGCGGAGATTGGCGGTGACATCCTCGCCGATTTCGCCGTCCCCACGGGTGGCGCCCCGGACGAAAACTCCGGCCTCATAACGCAACGACGCGGAAATACCGTCGATCTTCGGTTCACCCATGACCTCGATGGTTTCGTTCTCGGCGAGGCCGAGGAAGCGCCGGATGCGGGCAAAGAAATCGCGCACATCGGCTTCATCGAAGGCGTTGGTCAGCGACAACATCGGGCGCGCATGGGCGACTTTGGCGAAAGTCGGCGCCGCCGGGGCGCCCACGCGCAGCGAGGGGCTGTCCTCCCGCTTGAGCTCGGGGAAAAGCACTTCGATGGCCTCGTTGCGGCGGCGGAGCGAGTCGTATTCCGCATCCGTGATCTCGGGCGTGTCCTTTTGGTGATAGAGGCGATCGTGGCCGGCGATGTCGCGGGCGAGCCGCGCCAATTCCGCCGCCGCTTCGGCATGCGACAGCGACTCGACCGGCAACACACCGGCCGATTTCGTCTTTTTTCCGCTCATGCGGCGCTGCCCCCTGCCCGCGAAGCGGGCCGGATTCCGGAGGAGGCCGATGCGCGGTTCATGCGGCGCTGCCGGCGATCAGGCTCGCAGCCGCGGCGCGGGCGGCGTCGGTGATCGTGGCGCCCGACAACATGCGCGCGATTTCCTCGCGGCGGGCATCGGCGTCCAGCGTTTCGACGCGCGCCACCGTCTCGCCGCCGCGCGCGGCCTTCACCACCCGGAAATGATGATCGGCGCGGGCGGCAACCTGGGGTGAATGGGTGACGACCAGGATTTGCCGCTCGATGCCGAGACGCCCGAGCCTCTCGCCCACGGCGGCGGCGACGGCGCCGCCGACGCCGCTGTCGACCTCGTCGAAGACCAGCGTCGAGGCGGTGCCCGTTCGCGACAGGACGACTTTCAGCGCCAGCATGAAACGTGCCCGCTCGCCGCCCGACGCGATGCGGGCCAGCGGACCCGGCGCGGCGCCGGGATTGGTTGTCACCTCGAACCAAATCTTGTCGAGGCCGGCGGCAGTCCATCCCACCTCGGGCAGCGCCTCGATGCGGGTCTTGAAGCCGGCCTTGTCGAGCTTGAGCGGCGGCAGTTCGGCGGCGATGGCGGAATCGAGCCTGGTCGCCGCGTTCTGGCGTGCGCGCGACAGGGCGCCGGCGGCCTCGATGAACGCCTTCTGTGATGCCGCCGCGGCTTCGGCGAGGCGGCCGATTCCGCCTTCGCGGTCCTCGGCCGCCGCCAGGCGCTCGGCCAAGGATGCGGCCAGCGAGGCCAGCTCGTCGGCGCTCACGCGGTGCTTGCGGGCCGCGGCGCGCAGCGCGAACAGCCTTTCCTCGGCTTGTTCCACACGGCTTGGATCGCCATCCAATTCGGCGCCCAAAGCCTGCAATCCGGCGAGCGCATCGGCGATTTCCGAGCCGGCGCGGTCGAGCGCGGCCAGCGCCGGTTCGAGCCGCCCGCCGGCCTTGTCGGCAATACGGGAAAGGTAGTGCGCGGCGGCGCCGATCGCGGCATCCACGGCGCGGCCGCCGGTCAGTTCGGCGAGCGCCGCGTTGAGAGCCTCCACGAGTTTTTCTCGGTTCATCAGGCGGGTGCGTGTTTCGGCGAGGTCGGCCTCTTCGCCGGGCCGGGCGTTCAGCGATTGCAGTTCGGCCGCCGCATGGCGAAGGTCGGCCAGCGCCGCGCGGTCCTGTTCGGCGTCGCGCGCGGCCTGGGTCGCCTCGTCTTCGGCCTTGCGCCAGGCGGCGAAGGCGGCCTGCGTCTTTGCCGCCGGTTTGGCCAATTGGCCATAAGCGTCCAGGGCGGCGCGATGGGTGGCGGCATCGAGCAGGCCGCGGTCTTCACCTTGACCCTGGATTTCCACCAGCGTGTCGCCGATCCGGCGCAGCAGACCGACGTTAACCGGCTGATCGTTGACGAAGGCGCGGCCGCGCCCATCGGCGCCCAGGACGCGCCGCAACACGACCACATCGCCGTCGTCGAGGCCTTGCTCGCGCACCAACAGCCGCGCGGGATGGTCGATGTCGAGGGCAAAGGCGGCGCTGGCGACGGCCTGGGCCGCGCCGGCACGGACCAACGCGCCGTCGGCGCGCTGCCCCAACGCCAGGCCAAGGGCGTCGAGCAGGATCGATTTGCCGGCCCCGGTCTCGCCGGTCAACGCGTTCAGTCCGGGCTGAAAGTCGAGGTCAAGTCGGTCGATCAGGACGACGTCGCGGATCGACAGCGCCTGGAGCATGCGGGTTCAGAACATCCAGTTCCAGGTGCGGCCGAGCCAGGATTGCGCTTCGGCGGCGGGTGTGCCCTGCTCGAGCAGGGCGTAACTGTCGGCGTACCATTCGCTGCCCGGATAATTATAACCGAGCACGGCGGCGGATTGACGCGCATCGTCCACCAGGCCGAGCGCGAGATAAGCCTCGGTCAGGCGGTGCAGGGCCTCGGGCACATGGGCGGTGGTCTGGTATTTCTCCACGACCCGCCGGAAACGGTTGATCGCGGCGACATATTCGGTGCGTTTCAGGTAATACCGCCCGATATCCATTTCCTTGCCGGCGAGATGGTCGGTGGTGAGATCGAGCTTGAGCCGGGCGTCGCGCGCGTAACTGCTGTCGGGGAAACGGCGGACGACCTCATCCAGCGCGCGCAACGACAATTCGGTCATTTTCGGATCGCGGGCGATGTCCGAAATCTGCTCGTAATAACAAAGCGCCTTTAGGTAATAAGCGTAGGCGACGTCGCGATTGCCGGGATGAAGCTGAATGAAGCGGTCGAGCGCGATGATGGCTTCGTCGTAACGGCTGTTTTGATAATTGGCGAACGCGGCCATCAACTGGGCCTTGGTCGCCCAGACGGAATAGGGGTGCTGACGTTCGACCTCGTCGAACTCCTTGGCGGCCTCGACGAAATTTTCGGCCAGCAGCGAGTTCATCGCGGTGTTGTAGATGTCTTCGACCGGCCGCTCGACGTAGTCATCCGGCGGCGCGGCGCAGGCGGCGAGCGCGAGGGCAAGAAAAAGGCCCGGCAATAGCCGCGATGAACGTTTCAACATCCTTTGCATGGCAGGGACTATATCACGAACGCGGCTTTAATCGAGACCCGGCGCAAGGGCCGCCGGCCGTGGTAAGAATGTGGCCACGCCACGCCGAAGATCGCCATTTCGGATGTCCGAGGGGATGCCGATGCCGACCGTGGAACATGCGCCGAACGGCTCTTTGGCCACGATTCTGGCAAAGAACGCCTTTCTGAACCTGGTCTCCTTGTCGTTCTATCGGTTCTGGGCGCGAACCAATCTGCGGCGTTATTTCTGGTCTTCCGTCCGCATCGGCGGCGAACCGCTCGAATACACCGGCCAGGCCAGGGAATTGTTCATCGGCTTTCTGATCGTGGCGGCGATTCTGACCCCGCTGGCGATCGTTTGGTCGGTGGTCGATCTCGCCTTGGAAGGTTACGAGACTGCTCGTGTCATCGGGCAGATCACCTATCTCTTTGCCCTTTACCTCCTCTGGCAGGCGGCGGGATTCAGGGCCCGCCGCTACCGGCTGACGCGCACGTTGTGGCGCGGCATTCGCGCCGGACAGGACGGCAGGATGGCAACCTATCTCTGGCTCTCGGTGTCGTGGGGTCTGGTGACGCTCGCCACGTTTGGCCTGGCAATGCCGGCCACCCGCCAAGCGTTGCAGCGGTATCGCATCGAAAACACACGCCTTGGGAACACCTATTGCACCTTCGACGCCCCGCTATGGCCGCTGATGCGAACCTGGCTTGTGCTGTACCTATCGCCCGTTGCGATCGCGCTGATGATCGCCGTGGCCGCCATCGTCGCTGCGGGAATGATGCGGTTGGGCGGCGCCGGCGAAATTGTCCTGATTCTACCGGTTCTCATGCCGATACTTGCCGCGGCGGTCGCCCCTTTTGCCTGGGTCATTTATCGGGTCCGCGAATTTCGGTATTTCGCCGAACACACGCGGCTGGGACCGCTCGCCATTCGGTCCCAATTGCGCGCGGCGCCGATTTTCGGACGTTTGGCGCTGTTTCTTTGTGCCTTTCTTATTCCAGTGGCCGGTGCCTCCATACTGGCCGCCTATGTTTTTGGAAGATTTAGCGAGCCCGATTCGCCGATCGCGGCGGCGATAGCCGCTTTTCTGACGTCGTTTCTGCTGGGCGAGGCGCTGTGGACCGGGATCGTCACCGGCAGCGTCCTCCGCCAGGTCTGCCGCACGACCGACATTTCCGGCCTCGAATCGTCCGACCAAATCCTACAGAGCGACGTCCAACCCCCGGTCTATGGCGAGGGGCTGGCCGACGGTTTCGATTTCGGTTCGATATGACCGGCGCCAGATTTCCGGGACGTTTCGCCGACGGACAAGACGCAACGCTGCGCGATGTCGAGGTGGGATTTCTTGCCAATACGCTGACCATCACCGACGGCGGGGCGATTGCGGTGGCGTGGCCCTTGGGTGAGGTGCGGCTGCTCGCCGGGCCCGATCGCGACGGCGCCGTGCGGCTGTGTCGCCTTGGCGGGGCGGCGAGGCTGACGATCGGCGATCCCAACTTCCTCGAGTGGCTACGCGTGTTTTGCCCCAATCTCGGCGAGTCGCCCTACGCCATCGGTGTCTCGGGCAAATGCCTCGCGGTTTGGACGGCCGTCGCCTTGGTCAGCGTCGGGCTGTTTCTTCTGGTGGGTGTGAAGTTGCTGGCACGCGAGGTGGCCCAGCTCATGCCAGCCGCCGTGGAAGCGCGGGTCGGCGCGTTAGCGTCGGACGAAGTCATTGCCGCGCTTGTCGACGACGACATCCGCAGGCAGGGCAAGGCCGTGTGTGAGGCGGCCGACGGCGCGACGGCATTGGACAGGCTTGCGACGCGGCTTGCGGCCTCGGCGTCATTGCATTTCCCGGTGCTGGTCCGCGTGCTCAATACCAAACACGTCAACGCCTTCGCGCTTCCCGGCGGACGGATTTTCATCTTCCGCGGATTGATCGATGCGGCCGGCAATGCCGAAGCGGTGGCGGGCGTTCTGGCCCACGAAATGGCCCATGTCGAGTTTCGCCATCCCTTTCAGTCCGCCATCGAGATGGCCGGCTTCGGTATTGTTGTTGGTCTGGCGTTGGGCGACGCGGTTGGCGTCTCCGTGAGCGCCATCGTGCTCAATATGGTTGTGTCCGGCTTTTACAGCCGGGACATGGAAAACGAAGCCGACGATCGGGCGGCGACACTGCTTACCCTGGCTGGGCTGCCTTCGGCGCCGCTGGCCGGCTTTTTCGAGGCATTGGCGGCGCAACACGACGAATCCTCGGGGTTGTTCTCGGCGATCTCCACCCACCCCGGGCTGAATGAACGCGCGGCCGCCATGCGACGGCGTTCGCTGGGCGAAAAGCCGGCGTTGTCCGCGGCCGAATGGAACGCGTTGCTGCGAATCTGCGGCTGAACTTCGGACCGATACGGAGGTGGAGCCCCCGCCGCGAGGTGTTGGCTTACGCCAGGGCGGCGGTTTTGGCTCCGGTATTGGCGTCCATCTCGACGTAACGCCAAGCCTTTTTGTCGGCGAACAAGGCGTGAAGCAGCTTGTTGTTGAGGTGGTGCCCGGAGCGGCGGCCATGGAAGCGGCCGAGAACGGGAGCGCCGGCCAGATAGAGATCGCCGATGCAGTCCAAAACCTTGTGGCGCACGAATTCGTCGTCGTAGCGCAGCCCGTCATGGTTGAGGACGCGTGCCCCGCTGATGACCACGGCGTTGTCGAGGGAGCCGCCGCGGGCCAGCCCGGCGGCGCGCATTTGGCCGACTTCATGCTCGAAGGCGAACGTGCGGGCGCGGCTGATGTCGGATTTGAAGGTGCCGTTACGCAGGTCGATATGGCAGTTCTGGCGGCGGAGCAGGGTGTTTTCAAACGCGATCTCGAAATCGATCGACAGCCCGCGCCCGGGTGCCAGGCCCGCGCCGCGTTCGCCGTCGCCCACCGAAACCCGACGCAAGATTTCTATCGCCCGGCGCGGCTGATTTTGTTCCACCACCCCGGCGCATTCGATCAGGAAGACAAAGGGCGCCGCGCTGCCATCCATGATGGGAACTTCGGGGCCGTCTAATTCGATCAGCGCGTTGTCGATTTCGCAGCCGAACAGGGCCGCCATCAGATGTTCGATGGTGCCGACACGCACCCCGGCCTGGTTGCCGAGCGTCGTGCTGAGCGTGGTCTCGGCGACATTGCGCCAATCCGCGGCAATGACCGGGCCGCCGGGCAGATCGGTGCGGCGGAACGCGATTCCGCTCCCGGCTTCGGCCGGATGCAGCGCGATCGATACCTTGGCCCCGCTATGGAGCCCGGTGCCTGTGCAGTGAATTGAGGATTTCAGCGTAGTTTGCCGACCCACCTTCAATTCCCCCGATGTTAAAATGACCGTCCCCTCGGTCGCCGCCCGATTGTTCGGACTGGCGACGGCTTACGAAAATGTTGCGGTGCCACAGCGGATTTCCGCCAATTGTGAAAAAAATGTGGCACCGCAACGTAGATAGCAGCCGGCCCACCCTGGCTCAAGTCACAGTTTGTTACCAATTGTTACGGTGAACCAGGCACTTCCGGGCAATACCTAATTCGCCTGGCGACGCAGAAAAGCGGGAATGTCGAGGAGGTCGTCCTCGGACCGCGACGGTGCCGGGCGTTCGGTCGGGTCGAGCCCGGCGAGACGCGGCTGATTTGCCGTCGCCGCCACCGGCGCCGCCGGTTTTTCGCGGGGTTCGGCGGGGCGCCGGGCGCGCCCGGTTCCGGTAACGATCTCCAACAGGCTGGGACCGCCGCTCTTGCGCTCCTTGGCCGGTTCCCGGGCGGTGTTGGTCAACGCCGCGGCGTTAAAGGGGTCGGCTTGTGCAGTGCGGTCGACAGTGGCCGGCTCCACCGGCGGCGGCGCCAGGAACGGCATGTCGTTGGTCGCGCGGCGCGCGGGTGCCAGTTGCGGCGGCGCCACGGGAGCGGGGGCCGGCTCGGGCGCGGCGGCGACCGGGGCGGCCGCCAGAGGCGCCGGCTGGGCCGCGGCGGGAGGCGCTTCAAAGGCGGCCGGCGGCGGGGCCGTGGGCGTCACGATCGCGGCGGGAACCCGGATCGCCGGTTGCACCGGCTGGGTGACCGGCCGGGCGACGGCGCGCGGGGGCAGGGTGATGCCGGCGTAAGGCGGGCGGACGGTGCCGGCGGCGACGTCGATACCGGTCGCGACCACCGACACACGCATGCGGCCTTCCAGGCTTTCATCGAAGGTCGAGCCGAAGATGATATTGGCCTCCGGGTCGACCTCGTCGCGGATTTTGTTCGCGGCCTCGTCGACCTCGAACAACGTCATATCGGGGCCGCCGGTGATGTTGATGAGAACACCGCGCGCGCCCTTCATCGAGACGTCGTCGAGCAGGGGATTGGAGATCGCCTTCTGCGCGGCATCGACGGCGCGATTGTCGCCCTCGGCCTCGCCGGTGCCCATCATCGCCTTGCCCATTTCGCTCATGACCGTGCGGATATCGGCGAAATCGAGGTTGATGAGGCCGGGCATGACCATCAGGTCGGTGACGCCGCGGACGCCTGAATGAAGCACGTCGTCGGCCATCTTGAAGGCGTCGGCGAAGGTCGTGCGTTCATTGGCCACGCGGAACAGGTTCTGGTTGGGGATGATGATGAGGGTGTCGACGACGGCTTGCAGCGTTTCGATGCCGCTCTCGGCGATACGCATGCGGTGCTGGCCCTCGAAATGGAAGGGTTTGGTCACCACGCCGACGGTCAACATGCCGAGATCGCGCGCCGCCTGGGCGATGATCGGGGCGGCGCCGGTGCCGGTGCCGCCGCCCATCCCGGCGGCGATGAAGACCATGTTGGAGCCTTCGAGATATTGGCGGATTTGTTCCATCGTTTCTTCGGCGGCGGCCCGGCCGACTTCGGGACGCGAACCCGCGCCCAGACCGCGCGTGGTATTCAAACCGAGCTGGACCCGGCGGTCGGCCAGCGATTGGCACAGCGCCTGGGCGTCGGTGTTGGCGACGACGAATTCGACGCCTTCCAGTTTCGAACGAATCATGTTGTTGACGGCATTGCCGCCGGCGCCGCCAACCCCGATGACGACGATGCGGGGTTTGAGGTCGTTGTCCTTGGTTGGTGCGGTTAGATTGATCGTCATGTCAGCCTCCGGTGCGTTGATCTGGGGTCAGGGGGTTTCGCTGGGGTTTTCGGATTAGAAGACTTCACGGAGCCAAAGCCCGAAGCGGCCGAAAAGGCCGCTGCGGTCGCCATCGCGATAGGCGGCCTGTCGCGCGGCCTCGGCGTGTCGCTGGAGCGGGTATTGCAGCAATCCGGCGCAGACCGCGAAAGCCTGGCCGCCGGTCGAATCGGCGAGGCCGGCCACGCGGATCGGACGCCCGAGCCGCACCTGTTTGTCGAGGATCAATCCGGCCAATTCGCGCACGCCCTGAAGCTGGCTGCCGCCGCCGGTCAACACGACGCGGCGGCCCGCGATCCTGTCGACGCCGCTGGCTTCGAGCCGGGCGCGGACCATTTCGAATATCTCTTCCAGGCGCGGCCGGATGATGCCGACCAGGATCGATTTGGGAATGTGGTTGGGCTGGGTGCCGTCTTCTTCGCCGACCAAGGGCACGTCGATGACCTCGCGTTCGTCGGCGGGCGAGGCGATGGCGCTGCCATAGAGGGTCTTCATGCGTTCGGCATGGGCCACGGGCGTGGACAGGCCGCGGGCGATGTCATTGGTGATGTGGTTGCCGCCGACCGGAACGCCGTCCACATGGATGACGTTGCCGTCGAAGAACACGGCGATCGAGGTCGTGCCCCCGCCCATGTCGATGACCGTCGCGCCGAGGTCCATTTCGTCCTCGACCAGCACGGCCAGGCCGGCGGCATAGGGCGAGACGACGAAGCCATCCACGCTCAAATGGCAACGGCCGATGCAGGTGGCGAGGTTGCGGAGCGCCGCGGGCGCCGCCGTGATCATGTGCATGTTGACACCCAGCCGCGTGCCGAACATGCCGCGCGGATCGCGAATGCCGCGGCTGCCGTCGATGGTGTAGGCGACGGGGATGGCGTGGATCAGCTCGCGCTCGGGACGTTGGTTGTGCTGGCGGCCGTGGTCGATGACCCGGCGCAGATCGGTGTCGCCGACCTCATGTCCGGCGATTTCGACATCCACTGCCGTGGTGTGCGAGGCGAGCTGGCCCGCGGACAGGGACACGATGACCGAGCGCAGGGTTTCCCCCGCCATCTGTTCGGCCGCGCTCACGGCGTTGAGGATCGCCGCCTCCGCGGCCTCCATGTCCACGACGCTGCCGCCGCGCAGGCCTTTGGCCACCTGATGGCCGATGCCGATGACGTTGATGGTGTCGCCGCTCATGCGCGCGACGAAGCAGCAAACCTTGCTGCTGCCGATGTCGAGCGCGGCGATCACGCCGCCCCGGGTCTTGGACCTTCGTCCGATCATCTGTCTTCCATATCTCCCGAAGGTCGGCTCATGTCTGGCGTCCCGCCGCCGGCGGCTTGCGCGGCAGGCTACGGACGGTGCGAAGGACGAGGCGATCCGGCAGGCGTAGATCGACGGCCGAGATTTCGCGTTCGAGCACCTTGTCGCGTCGATCGATGTCGGCTAGCCGCATCCACGCCGCCGCGGTGTCGTCTTCCGGCAGATGGACGTCGATCGAATCGTCGAGGCGCAACGTCCAGCGGCGTTGGCCGACGAACACCGCCGCGGTCACCCGCCGGCGCAGTTCGGGCTCGCGCGCCAGGATCGCCAGAAGTGCGGGCGCCGCCGCTGGCGCGCCCTCACCCACGACAAGCGGAAGCGCGGCGAAACGCTCGAGCGGAGCCTCGGCGATCTCCACACCCTCGCCGTCGATGACCACGATTTCACCGCGCCTTTGCCATAACGCCATGGGCTGGCGCTCGCTTAGCCGCACATACAACGTGCCGGGCAGGCGGCGTTCGATGGCGGCGTCCTTGATCCAGGGCAGCGCCGCGAGCCGCGCGCGCGCCGCCTCGATGTCGATACTGGCCAGGGGCTGGCCGAGGTTGACGCCGAGTGCGATGAGAACCCGCTCGCGCGCGGTCTCCCCGCGTCCCTCGACATAGACGTCGCGCAAGGCAAAACCGGCGCGGGACGACAGGCCGAGCGCCGCGTCCGCCGTTAAGATCCAGGCCGTCGCCGGCAGCGGCGAACGGATGAGCGTGACGATTCCGGCCCCAGCCAGAAGCGTGCCGAGCCCGATCCCGATCCAGCGCAGCGTCTGCCGCGACGGCCGCAGCTTTAGCCGGCGCCGAGCCTGGCGTCGGGGCGCGCCGCTACGCGGCGCGGTCAGCCGTGGCGGGGCGCGCATCGTGCGTCCTCCACCAACATGGACACCAATCGGGGAAAGGAGATCCCGGCGTGGGCGGCGATTTCGGGAACCAGCGACAGCGGCGTCATGCCTGGCTGGGTGTTGACCTCGAGCAGGTAGATGCCCGCGCGCCCGGCGCCGGTGTCGTCATACCGCAGATCGGCGCGGCTCACGCCGCGGCAGCCCAGCGTGCGATGGGCTTGCAACGCGATATCGAGCGTGGCGCCGTAATCCTCCGGCGGCATCGGCGCCGGCACCAGATGGATCGCCTTTCCGTCGGTGTATTTCGCGGCGTAGTCGTAAAAGCCGTTGTTCGGGCGAATTTCCAGCACGCCGAGCGCGCGGTCGCCGAGCACCGCGACCGTGATCTCGCGACCCGGGATATAACGCTCGACCAGGACTTCCTCGCCATAGGGCCAGGCCGAAGCCGCGAAGGCCGCGAGGCCGTCGTCGTCGAAAACGATGTGGACGCCGACGCTCGATCCTTCATTGATCGGCTTCAAGACGAAAGGCGGGGCCATGGGAATCGCTGAGGGAACCGCCTCGCGCGGGATGACCTGACCCTCCGGGCAGCGCAGGCCGGCTGCGGCGAACACCTTGCGCGCGGTCGGTTTGTCCATGGCGATGGCCGAGGCCAGAACCCCGGAATGGGTATAGGGGATGCCGAGCAAATCGAGCAGGCCCTGGATGCAGCCATCCTCGCCGAAACGTCCGTGCAGCGCGTTGAAGACGACATCGGGCCGGGGCGTCAGAGCCTTGATCAGCGCGTGTACGTCCGCGCCGACATCGATCTCGACGGCCTCGTAACCGGCTTGGCGCAAACCGGCGGCCACGGCGCGCCCGCTGACCAGCGAGACCTCGCGTTCGGCCGAAATGCCGCCCATGAGCACGGCGATGCGGCGGTTCATGACGTCCGCCTCCCTTCGACCGGCACGCCGATGCGGCGGATTTCCCATTCCAACGCGATGCCGCTGTTGTCGAGGACACGCCGCCGAACTTCCTCGCCGAGCGCCTCGATATCCGCCGCCGTGGCGCCCCCGGTGTTGATCAGAAAATTGCAGTGTTTTTCCGACACCATGGCGCCGCCCAGGCGCAGGCCGCGGCATCCCGCCGCCTCGATAAGCTGCCAGGCCTTCAGGCCGCCGAGACTCGCCGGATTGGTGAAGGTGCTGCCCCCGGTGCGGCTGCGGATCGGCTGGCTTTCGGCGCGCGCGGTGGCGATCGCTTCCATGCGGCGCGCGATGTCGAGCGTCGAAGCGGCCGCGCCGGCAAGTTCGGCCGCGACGAAAATCGAATCATCGGGCACCTCGCTCCCGCGATAGACGAAGCCGATCTCCGCGCCGGTCAGGACACGCCGCCCGCCGCTCGCATCCAGGATCGTGGCCGAGACCGTCGCCGTCTTCATGTCGCCGCCATAAGCGCCGGCATTCATCCGCAAGGCCCCGCCGATCGTCCCCGGCACACCCGACAGGAATTCGAGCCCGCCGATCCCGGCGTCGCGGGCGACCAAGGCGACAGTGGCGTCGAGCGCCCCGGCGCCGGCGCGGATGTTCAAACCCGTCGCCGCCACCTCGGCGAAGGCGCGGCCCAGCCGAATGACGACGCCTGGAATACCGCCGTCGCGCACCAGAAGATTCGAGGCGACGCCCAAAACGGTGATTGGAACATCCCGCGGCCGCGCGGCGAGAAATGCGGCGAGGTCGTCGCTATCGGCCGGGCGGAACATCACTTCGGCCGGACCGCCGACCCGGAACCAGGTGATCCCTGAAAGCGGCGCGTCGGCGGTGTACCTTCCGCGCACGGGCGGCAGCCGGTCGATGAGGTGATCCTGCGCCATCGGAGCCACGATCATCGCGCCCCTCCGGCGCGGTGCAGCTCTTCACCGGCCGGGCCGGTCAAGGCCGCCAATTCTCCGGGAAGCGCATGCGCCCATTGGGTGATGGTGCCCGCGCCGAGGCAGACGACGAGGTCGCCCTGGCCGGCGACCCCCGCCACCATTTCGGCCAAGGCCTCGGGCGCGGGCATGGGAATGACGCGGCGATGACCGCGGGCGCGCAGCCCTTCGACCAGGGCGTCCCGGTTGGCGCCCTCGATCGGCTTTTCGCCGGCCGCGTAGACATCGGCGACGATGACGACATCGGCGTCGTTGAAACAGGTGCAGAATTCCTCGAACAGCGCCGATAGCCGTGTGAAACGGTGGGGCTGGACGACCGCGATCACGTTGTTGGGTCCGGTGCTGCGCGCGGCCTTGAGCACGGCCGCGATCTCGACGGGATGATGGCCGTAATCGTCGATGACCGTGATGCCGCGCGTCTCGCCGGTCTTGGTGAAGCGCCGCTTGACCCCGCGGAAGCCGGCAAGCGCCTTGCGGATCACGGCATCGTCCATGCCCATCTCGGTGGCGACGGCGATGACGGCCAGCGAATTCTGCACGTTATGCGCGCCCACCAGCGGCAGCGTCAGGCCGGTGATCGTCCGGCTGCCGCCGCCGAGGCGATCGGCGATGACGGCGTCGAAACGGGCTCCGTTGGCGTCGAGGTGCAGTTCGGTGCCGCGCACATCGGCCTGCGGATTAAAGCCATAGGTCACGACGCGGCGATCGGCGACTTGGGGGATCAGCGCCTGCACCTCGGGATGATCCAGGCACATCGCGGCGAAACCATAAAAGGGGATGCGCCCGACAAAGGTCGCGAAGGCCCGCCGCTCGGCGTCGAAATCGCCGTAGAAATCGAGATGTTCGGGGTCGATGTTGGTGACGATGGCGATGGTCGCCGGCAGGTTGACGAAGGTGCCGTCGGATTCGTCGGCTTCGACCACCATCCAATCGCCGGCGCCGAGCCGCGCATTGGTGCCGTAGGCGTTGATGATGCCGCCATTGATCACGGTTGGATCGAGGGCGGCGGCGTCGAAAAGTGCGGCGACCAGCGATGTCGTGGTGGTCTTGCCGTGAGTGCCGGCGATGGCCACCGACCATTTCAGCCGCATCAGCTCGCCCAGCATCTCGGCGCGGCGCACGACCGGGATCAAACGCGCGCGCGCGGCGGCGACTTCCGGATTGTCGGCGGCGACGGCGGAGGAAATGACGACGACCTGGGCGGTGCCCAGGTTTTCCGCGCGGTGGCCCTTGCCGACCGGGATGCCGAGGGCGGCTAGGCGTTTGACGTTGGCGCTTTCGACGAGGTCGCTGCCCTGCACCTTGTAGCCGAGATTATGCAGGATTTCGGCGATGCCGCTCATGCCGATGCCGCCGATGCCGACAAAATGGATGGTGCCGATGGACAGGGGTAACTCTCTCATGCCGCCAACCCCATCGACGTGTGTTTGTGGGCGGCCACCGGCGGTTCCGCGGCGAGCATGCCGACCAGGTCCGCGAGGTGTTCGGTTGCGCGTGGCCGGCCCAACGCACCAGCCCGCCCGGCTCGCACCACGATTTCGGCGGGATCGTTCATCAATGCGGCGAGCCGCGCCGCGAGAGCCGCCGGGGTGAAATCGTCCTGCGCCATTACCCAGGCCGCGCCTTCATTGGCCAGCGCAGCGGCGTTGGCGCTTTGATGATCGTCGGCGGCGGCGGGGTAGGGCACCAGGATCGCGGCCCGCCCGGCCACGGTGATTTCGGCGACGGTCGAGGCGCCGGCGCGTCCAATCACCAGATGGGCTGCGCTCAATCGATCGGGCAGATCGGCGAAGAATGACGACAGCTCGGCGGCGACGCCGCTTTGTCGATAGGCCGCGCGCACGGAATCGATGTCCTCGGCGCGGCATTGCTGCACCAATGCGAGGCGGGCGCGTTGGGCGGCATCGAGCCGCGCCAGCGCCGCCGGCACCACGCGTGAAAAAATCGCCGCTCCCTGGCTGCCGCCGGTGACCAGCACGCGAAAGGACGCATGCGCGGCCGGTGGAACCAAGGGCCGGTCGCGCAGCGCGAGGATCGCCGGGCGCACCGGATTGCCGGTCAGGACCGCGCGACTGCCGGCCACGCCGGCCAGGCCGCGCACGGCCGAAAAACAGGTGGCGATCCGGGTGGCCCGCCCGGCCAGAAGCCGGTTGGCGCGGCCGAGAACCGCGTTCTGTTCGTGGATGAGAGTGGGCACGCCGGCCCGAATCGCCGCGATCATGGGGGCGATCGAGGGGTAGCCGCCGAAGCCCACGACCGCGGCCGGAGCCAGGCGTCCGACCAATCGGCGGGCTTCGAGAAAGCCGCGCCCGAGTTCGACCAAGGCGAGCGAACGCCTCAGGACGCCGCCGGCGAAGGCCGCCGCGTGCAAACGATACGCGTCCAACCCCGCCACCGCGTTGCCGAAGGCGCCGCCGCGTCGATCGGTGAACAGCGCCAGTTGAAAGCCGCGCGCCGCCAGCACTCCAGCCAAGGCCTCGGCCGGGAAAACGTGGCCGCCGGTTCCGCCCGCGGCCAGGACGATCAAGGGGCCGGTCACGAATCCGCCTCCCCATGGCCGACGCGCCGCCGCGTCAGCGCCATCAACATGCCCATGGCGAGCGACAAGGCGATCAGCGAGGAGCCGCCATAGGAAATGAACGGCAGGGTCATGCCCTTGGTCGGGATCAAATGGAGCGCCGAACCCATGTTGATCAGGGCTTGCAGGCCGAACTGCACGAGCAGGCCGGCGGTGGCAAGCAGGACGAACAAGTCGCGTTCGTCGAGAAGCCGCGAAAATCCGCGCAGCACGATGAAGGCGAAAAGCCCGACCAGGATCAGGCAGGCGACCAGGCCCAATTCCTCCCCGGCGACGGCGAAGACGAAATCGCTATGGGCATCGGGCAGGATCGCCTTCACGGTTCCTTCGCCCGGGCCGCGGCCCCACATCCCGCCATTGAGAAAGGCGTCGAGCGCGGTATCGATCTGATAACTGTCGCCCGATTTCGGGTCGATGAAGCGGTCGATGCGGCTGGCGACGTGGGGCAGCATCGTATAGGCCGCGACCAGCCCGCCGAGACCGGTCATCGCGAAGAAGCCGACCCAGCGCAGGCCCAGCCCGGCCAGGAAGAATTGCGCGAACCACACCGCCGCGACCACCGCGGCCATGCCGACATCGGGCTGGAGCAACAGCGGTACCAACACGGCGGCGCACAGGCCGAAGGCGGCGATGTTGCCGGGAAACCCGTCCTGCCGGTGCTGGCGCGCGAACAGCCACGCGGCAAGCACCGCGAAGGCAGGTTTGAGGAATTCCGACGGCTGGATCGACAATCCGCCCAGAGCCAGCCAGCGCCGCGCGCCCTTGATCTCCGCTCCGGTCGCCAGGGTCAGGATGACCAGCAGCAACGCCACGCCGAAAACCACGATCGACAGCCGCTTGATCCCGCGTGGATCGAGCATGGACACCGCAATCAGGATCAGGAGAGCCGGCGGCACCAACACCAATTGCCGGCGCACGAAATGGAAGGGCTCCAGGCCGATGCGCTCGGCCACCGGCGGCGTCGCCGCCAGGCTCAGGAGCACGCCGAAGGCCACCAGGACCGCCAGCGCCACCAGGCTCCAGCGATCGACCGTCCACCACCAGCGGCCGACGATGCTGGTATCGCTGCGCGGAAAGGCGGTCATCGCGCCCCCCCGGCGGTGGCGGGCGTGGCCAAACCCCGCACGAGATCGCGAAAGGCCGCGCCGCGCGCCTCGAAATTGGCGAATTGGTCGAACGACGCGCAGGCCGGCGATAGCAGCACGACCGCCTTGGGGCGCATCTCGCGGCGGGCCAAGGCGAACGCGGCCGCGAGCGCGGCTTCCAAGGTGCCGGCCACGGTCGTGTCCACATGCCCGGCGAGCGTGCGCGCGAAATCCGGGGCCGCCTCGCCGATCAGAAAGGCGTGGGCGATGCGCCCGAACCAGGGCCCGAGCGAGTTGATGCCGCCCTCTTTCGGCCGTCCCCCGGCGATCCAATAAACCGTGTCGTAGGATGCCAGCGCCTTGGCCGCGGCGTCGGCGTTGGTCGCCTTGCTGTCGTTAACAAAGCGGATGCCCTCGAGGGTCGCCACCAGTTCCTGGCGGTGGGGCAGTCCGGGATAACTCGCGATGCCGCCGGTGATCGCCGCTCGGTTCAGCCCGGCCAGTTTCGCCGCGGCATAAGCGGCGGCGGCGTTCTGCCCGTTATGCGCGCCGGGAAGTGTCGGCACGGCGCCGATGTCCAGAACCTCGGCGCCGGCGCCGGCAAGATCGTCGTAAAGCCGGCCGTCGATGGCATAAACGCCGCCGGCAGCACGCTCCCGCCCGGAAATCGGAATGACCTTGGCCTCGCCCGCGGCGGCGAGTTCGGCGGCGATGGCACGCCCGTGTTCGTCGTCGATTCCGATAATGGCGGCGCGCGGGCCGTTGAGCCGCGCGAATATCCGGCGCTTGGCCGCGACATAACCCGTCATGCCGCCATGCCGGTCGAGATGGTCCGGCGTGATGTTGAGCAACACGGCGATGGCGAGCGTCAGCGACGGCGTCAGTTCAAGCTGGTAGGAGGACAACTCCAACACATAGGTGCCATCCTCGCCCAGCGCGTCGAGTTCGAGGGCGGGCGTGCCCAAATTGCCGCCGATCGCCACCTTGATGCCGCCGCGGCGCAGGATGTGGCCGATCAGCGCGGTCGTCGTCGATTTTCCGTTGGTGCCGGTGACGCCGACATAACGCGCGCGCGGGCTCGACCGCACCAGAAGTTCGACGTCGCCGATGATTTCCGCGCCGGCGTCGCGGGCGCGGGCGGCCACGACATGCGGCCGGGGATGGGTGTGCGGGATGCCGGGGCTGAGAATCAGGGCCGCGGGCTCGCGCCAGTCGCACCGGTAGAGATCGACCAGTTCGATGCCCTCGGCCCCGGCGACGCGCCGCCGGCCCTCGTCATCGTCCCAGGCCCAGGTGTGGGCGCCGCTGGCGAGCAGGGCGCGCGCCGCGGCCAGGCCCGATTTGCCGAGGCCGAACACGGCAACCGGACGTCCGCCGAAATCGCGTGTTTCGATGGCGCGCATCAACGCAACTTCAATGTGGACAGGCCAACCAGCGCCAGAATGGTCGCCACGATCCAGAAGCGAATGACGATCGTCGGCTCCGCCCAGCCTTTCTTCTCGAAATGATGGTGCAACGGCGCCATGCGAAAGACACGTCGGCCGGTCAGCTTGAAGGAAACCACCTGCACGATGACGGAGATGGTTTCGAGTACGAACAGCCCGCCGATGATGGCCAAGACGATCTCGTGTTTGACGATGACGCTGATCGCGCCGAGCGCGCCGCCCACCGACAACGATCCGGTATCACCCATGAACACCATGGCCGGCGGCGCGTTGAACCACAGGAAGCCAAGGCTCGCGCCAACCAGGGCGGCGCAGAAGACCGCCAATTCGCCCGAGCCGACGACGTAATGAAGAAGCAGGTAATCGGCGAACACGCGGTTGCCGACGAAATAGGTGATCGCGGCGAAACACCCGGCGGTGATCATCACCGGCACGATGGCGAGCCCGTCGAGCCCATCGGTCAGGTTCACGGAGTTGGATGCCCCGACCATCACGAAGGCCGCCCACGGAATAAAAAACCAGCCGAGGTCGAAAAGCAGCGATTTGAGGAAGGGAAAGGCGAGCGCGGTGGTCAGCGGCTCGCGGGTCAACATGGCGATGGCGAGCGCGGCGATGGCGGAGATCGCGGCTTGCACCAGCAATTTGACACGGCCCGACAGACCTTGGCTGGAGCGCCGCGTCAGTTTCCTGTAGTCGTCGGCGAAACCAACCGCGCCAAAGCCGGCGGTCACGAACAACACCACCCAAACAAACCCGTTGGTCAAATCCGCCCATAACAACGTGCTGATGGTGACCGCGAGCAGGATCAGCACGCCGCCCATGGTCGGCGTGCCCTTTTTGGTGATGAGATGGCTTTCCGGCCCGTCGGTCCGAATCGGTTGGCCTTCGCGCTGGCGGCGTTTCAGGTTCTGGATGATGGCGGGACCGAGCAGGAAGCTGACGAGCAACGCCGTCATCACCGCGCCGCCCGAACGGAAAGACAGATAGCGGAACAGGTTCAGCGCATTGAACTCGTCGGCCAGCGGATAGAGGAAGTTGAACAGCATGTTCGTTAATCCGCCTCAGCCATTGGCGGCGCGCGGCGGAGTCGCGGCCAGGCGCGACAGGGCATCGACAATCCGGTCCATGCGGCTGCCGCGCGAACCCTTGACCAGGACCACGTCGCCGGCCCGGATCGCCGCCGGAATCACCGGCGCCAGCCCGGCCGCATCCACGGCATGACCGCCTTGCATGACCTTCGGCAAGGCCTCGTTCAACGCCGCCATGTCGCGCCCGCAGGTGAAGACGAGATCGATGCCGGCCGCTTCCAGGGCGCCCGCCAGCTCGGCATGAAGGCGCCGCGAGGTCTCGCCCAGCTCCAGCATGTCGCCCAGGACGGCGACGCGGCGGCCGGTGCGCCCGGGCAGGGTCTCGCGCAGCATGGCGAAACCCGCGCGCATGGAGGCGGGACTGGCGTTGTAGCTGTCGTCGATCAGCTCGATGGCGCCGCCGGGCACGGAGAGGCGCCGCCGGTCGCCGCGGCCGGGCAGCGCGGTCAGCCCGCCGAGCATGTCCGCGGCGAGTGCCAGATCGGCGCCCACGGCCTCGATCGCCGCCAAAGCGGCCAGGCTGTTCATGGCCCAATGCCGGCCCGGTAGGCCGAGCCGGTAACGCAACGGGCGCCCGGCGAAACTCGCCACGATCGCGGCGCCGTCATGGCGCGGCGCGTATTCGATCAGCCGAACCTCGGCGGCGGCATCGGCGCCGAAGCCGACCACCCGGGCCACGCCTTCGCCGCGCGCGATGGCGGCCAGAAGCGGAAAATGAGGATTATCGCGGTTGAGGACCGCAACCCCGCCTTTCATGCCCAGGAAAATTTCGGCCTTGGCCCTGGCGATGTCCTCGACCGAGGCGAAATTGGCCAGATGGGCGGCCTCGATCGTGGTGATCACCGCGACCTCGGGCTGGGCCAAACGGGTCAGGGCGGCGATTTCGCCGGCGCGGCTCATGCCCATTTCATAGACCGCGTATTTGCAGTCGCGCGGAGTACGGGCGAGGCTGAGGGGCAGGCCCCATTGATTGTTCAAATTGCCGGCGCTGGCCGCGGTCGCGCCCTGCGCGGCCAGGGCCAGGCGGATCGCTTCCTTGGTCCCGGTCTTGCCGACGCTGCCGGTGACGCCGATGATTTTCGCCGAAGTTCGACGCCGAGCAGCGGCCGCCAAATCGACCAAGGCCACCCGTGGATCGACGACCGCCAGGAGGGGAGCGGTGCCGACAATCGCGGGTGGCATCCGGCCGACTACGGCGGCCGCCGCCCCGGCGGCGATGGCGGCCGCGATGAAATCGTGGCCGTCATGGTTGGGTCCCGAGATGGCGACGAACAGGTCGCCTGGGACTAAAGTCCGACTGTCGATGGAAACGCCGCTGGCCCGGAAAGGAAGCGTCGATCGGCCGCCGGTCGCGGCCTCGGCCTCGGCGGAGGTCCATAGGACGGGCGCGGTCATGCCGCACCGTGGGTGGCGGCGGCCTGGCGGCAGGCCTCGATATCGTCGAAGGGCAGGATTTCAGTGCCGACGATTTGCCCGGGCTCATGGCCCTTGCCGGCGACCACCAGGATGTCGCCGGGGCCGAGTTCATCGATGGCGGTGCCGATCGCCGCGGCGCGGGCGCCGATTTCGCGGGCGCCGGGGCAGGAAGCGAGAATCTGGCGGCGAATGACGGCGGGGTCTTCGCTGCGCGGGTTGTCGTCGGTAACGACCACTGAATCCGCCAGCCGGCACGCGATGGCGCCCATCAGCGGACGTTTGCCCGGGTCGCGATCGCCGCCGCAGCCGAAAACCACGGCGAGCCGGCCGCGCGCATGCGGGCGCAGCGCGGTCAGCACCGTTTCCAGCGCGTCGGGCGTATGCGCGTAATCGACATAGACCATGCCGCCGCGCGCCAGGGTCGCGGCGTGCTGCAAGCGGCCGGGCACACCCTCCAGCAGGGGCAGGACGCGGATCGCGGCGTCGATCGCGGCTTCGGTGAAACCGTCGACGCCGAGCACGAGGCCGAGGGCGCACAGCGCGTTCATCGCCTGGAACGAAGCGGGCAGCGGGAATTCGACGACACAACGCCGGCCCATGATTTCGATGTCGAGGTTCTGTCCGTCCGCCTGGGGTGTGGCGGCGCGCAGGCGGATATCGTGGCCGCGTTCGCCATAGGTCACGATCCGGTGACCGCGGGCGGCGCAGGCCTCGTACAATTGACCGAATTCCGAGCCGTCGGCATTGAGGACCGCGACCCCGCCCGGCGGCAGCACCGTCGTGAACAGACGCAGCTTGGCCTTGAAGTAATCGCCCATGGATGGGTGGTAATCGAGATGGTCGCGGGTCAAATTGGTGAACGCCGCGGCGGTCAGGACCGCACCGTCGAGCCGGTATTGATCGAGGCCGTGGCTGGACGCCTCCATCGCCACCCGGTCGATGCCGGCATCGGCCAACGCCGCGAGATCGCGATGCAGCGCTAGCGGGTCGGGCGTGGTCAGCGATCCCTGGCGGTCGAAGCCGGGTCCGTGGAGGCCAAGCGTGCCCAGGCTCGCCGCCTTATGGCCCATCAGCGTCCACAATTGGCGCGCGAACGATGCCACCGACGTCTTGCCGTTGGTGCCGGTCACGGCCGCGATGTAACGGGGCTGGCGGATGAAAAAGCGCGCCGCCATCAGCGCGAGCCGGCGCCGCGGATTGTCGTCGGCGAGCACCGAAACCGGCCGATCGCCGATACGCAGGCCGGGCGCGGCGAGCACCGCCACCGCGCCGCGGCGCAGCGCGTCGTCGATGAAACGCCGCCCGTCGCCGACGCGACCGGGCAGGGCGGCGAACAAATAACCGGGTCTGATCTCGCGCGAATCCGCGGCGATGCCGGCGATGTCCGGGTCGCGCACCGCCAGCGGCGGAACCGCCGCCGCGCCTTCGATCAGCTCAGAAAGGCGCACCCTTCTTGCCTCCCGTGCTCACCGTGACCAACAAGAGTTCGCGTTGCGCGGGGTCCTTGTCGCCCTGGGGTTTGATGCCGAGCAACGTGGCCATCCGCGCCACAATGCGGCCGACGGTGGGCGCCGCCACCCAGCCGCCGGTGGCATAGCCATGGCTTTGTTTGGTGCCATGCGGCTCGTCGACGACGACAACCACGACGTAACGCGGATCGTTCATCGGAAAGGCGCCGACAAAGGACGAAATCAAGGCCGATTTCCGATAGGCCTTGCCCGCCGGCTTTTCCGCCGATCCGGTCTTGCCGCCGACCAGATAGCCGGGGACGTCGGCGGTCTTGCCGGTGCCCTTTTCGACGACCATCCGCATCAGGCCCCACACTTGCTCCGCGGTCTGGGGCGACAACACACGTTGTCCGGGCGCCGCCACGCCCTCGGGCCGCTTCAGCAACGTGACCGGGTGCAAGACGCCGCCGCTGGCGATGGCGCCCACGCCCGCGGCCATGTGCAAAGGCGAAACCGAAATGCCGTGGCCGAAGCCGATGGTCATGGTGTTGATGTCGCGCCAGCGCTCGGGCGCCAGTGGCGTGGCGATTTCCGGCAGCTCGACGGTGGAAGCCTTCAACAGCCCCAACTTTCCGAGATAGTCGCGCTGGCGTTGTCCGCCGACCGCCAGCGCCATCTTCGCGGCGCCGATATTGGACGAATACATGATGATTTCGGGCACCGACAACCAGCGCTTCTTGCCCTGATAGTCCTTGATGGTGAAACGCGAAACCTTGATCGGCTGGGTGGCGTCGAAGCCGTCATGGAGCCCAACCGCGCCGCTTTCCAGCGCCATCGCCGCCGTGAACAGCTTGAAGGTCGAGCCCATCTCGTACAGGCCGAGCGTATTGCGGTTGAACCGCTGTTCGGGCTCGGCCGTGCCCGCGTCCACCGGATCGAAATCGGGCAGCGAGACCATGGCCAGGATTTCGCCGTTGCGTGCGTCCAGGACGATGCCTGAAGCGCCCAGCGCGTCGAACTCGGCGACGGTCCGTTGCAGCTCCTGGCGCAACCCATGTTGCAGGCGGATGTCGAGGCTGAGCTGGAGCGCCTCGCCTGTTTTTGCGCGCGGGGCGCTGGCCTCCGGAGCCCGGCGCAGCGCCTCGTCCATCGATTGTTCGAGGCCGGCCAGGCCGCGATTGTCGATGCCGGTATAACCGACGATGTGGGCGGTGAGCGCGCCATGGGGATAAACCCGGCGTTCCTCGCGCTGGAAGGACAAAGCGGGGATGCCGAGCCGGTTGACCTCGAATTGCTGGCGCGGCGTCAGGTTGCGCTTGATCCAGACGAACGACCGATCGGAGGCGAGTTTGGCCAGCAGCTCGCCGCGGTCGAGATCGGGCAACACGGCGGCGAGTTTGGCGGCGGCGTCGCGTGCGTCGATGATCAGATTGGGATTGGCGTAAAGCGAGGCGGTCGACAGGCTCGTCGCCAGAAGGACGCCGTTGCGGTCAACGATATTGGCGCGGTCCATTTCCAGCGCGGCGGCGGGCGGGGCGGATGCGAGCCGGGGTTCGCGGCCGTTCTGGAGCAGGGTCACGTCGACCAGCCGCGCGCCGACGGTGAGGAAGCCGAGCGCGAAGACCACGCCGGCGATCAGGACGCGGGTGCGCGCCAACTCGAAAGTCTGCTTGCCGCTGCCTTCGATGACCAGTTTTTGGTCGGCGCGCAGGGGAGCGTTCATTCCGGGCCTCCGGCTTCGGCGAGCACGGCGATTTTCGGCGGCAGGCTGGGCGCCGGCGCCTTGGCCGCGGAATCGGCCGCACCGCGCCCACTCGCCGCCGGCTTGGACTCCGCGACGATGGCGGGTTTAACCGGGGCGCGGGCGACCGGGGGACTCGCCGGGCGCGGCGCGATGTTGGGGCGTTTGGCCGGAGGCGGGGGTTCGGGAAGGACCTCGCCGGGGAACGGCAGGTCGGCGACACGGACGATCTGCCGAGGGTCCATGGCGACCAGTTCGAGGTGGCGCGCGGCGAGACCCTGCAGGCGGGCGGGCTGGTTCATCAGGCTCCATTCCGCTTTGAGAACGTGAATGGCCTGCTGTTCGGCGGTCATGGCGCGGTTGAGCCGGTTCAGCTCGTCCTCGAAGGATTGGACATCGTGCTTAAGGTTGAAAAGCCCGCCGCCGATGGCCAGCGCCAAGCCCAACCACATCAGGCCGGATCGCGGAATCACGCGGGTGCTCCGTGTGTGCGGTGCGCGATCCGCAGCCGGGCGGAGCGGGCGCGCGGATTGGCGGCGATCTCGGCCGCGCCGGGTTTGATCGCCTTGCGCGAGGGCAGGGTGAAGGCGGGCGGGCCGCGATCCGGCGGAAGCGGCAGGTGGCGCGAGGTGCCGGCGCCGCCCGAACGTGTGCGCAGAAAATCCTTCACCGCCGAATCCTCGAGTGAATGAAACGACAGCACCGCGAGCCGGCCGCCGGGGGAGAGCAGCCTTTCCGCCGCCTCGAGGCCGCGCCGCAATTCGTCGATTTCGTCGTTCACCGCGATGCGGAGGGCCTGGAAGGTGCGGGTGGCGGGGTCGATGCCGTCGGGGGACCGGCGCACGACGGCGCGCACGATGTCGGCGAGTTGGGCGGTGCGCGTGATCGGGCCTTCGGCGCGCGCCGCGACGATGGCGCGGGCGACGGCGCCTGCGCGGCGTTCCTCGCCATAGCGGCGGATGATGTCGGCCAGTTCACCCTCGCTCAGGGTGTTGACCAGATCGGCGGCGCTCGGCCCATCGGCGGTGGAATCCGCCGGGCTGCGCCCGCCGGACATACGCATGTCCAGGGGTCCGTCGAAACGGAAGGAAAAGCCGCGTTCGGGATCGTCGATCTGCATCGACGACACGCCGAGATCCAGCGCGATGCCGGCGACCGCGTCGACGCCGCGCGCCTTCAACAAATCGTCCATCTCCCCGAAACGGCCGGGCACCAGGGCGAAGCGGCCGGGATATTGCCGGGCCAGGGCCTCGGCGCGGGGAACGGCGTCGGGGTCCTGGTCGATCCCCCAGACGCGGCAAGACGCTGCCTCCAACAAGGCGCGGCTATGGCCGCCGCCGCCGAAAGTGCCGTCGACGAAGACCTCGCCGTCGCGCGGGGCGAGCGCGGCCACGATTTCGGCGGTCATGACCGGGCGATGGGTTCCCGGCTGGGTGAGTGTGTTCATGATCCCGATCCCGCCGGGCGCAGCTTCACCGACAGGCCCTGGGCCTTGCCGCGGGCGTCCTGCTGGTAGCGGCGGAAGGCATCGGGGCTCCAAATCTGGAACGAAGGACCTGCGCCGGCGAACAGCGCCTGATCGGCGATCTGGGTGTGCGTGACCAGGGCTTCGGGCAGCAGGATGCGGCCTTCGCCATCGAAGGCGAGCTGATGGGAATCCGCGAAAATTGTGGCGGAGAGGTTGCGCTGGCGGTCGGAGAAAAGATCGATGTCATCGATGCTCGCCGACAACCGCTCCATGCGGTCGATGCCGAAACAATCGATCGACGGCACGCCGACCGCGGGAAAGGCCACGACGCCGTGGAAAGCCTGGCCGGCCAGGGCCGCGCGGAAGCTCGCGGGGACGGATACGCGCCCCTTGCGATCGACCTTGTTCAGGTACGTGGACAGGAACAATGCCATCTCATCCCCTGTCGCCGAAATCGGCGACTGTTCCTGTCCCACCGCGGAAAAGGCCCCGACTCCTCCCCAATGGGACATTGTGGGATAACATGGGCTATTATGGGCGTCAATGGGAAACGCCAATAAAAACAGGGCGCAGTGAAGAACAGTTCCCATGGCCCGGCGATGTTTCCTGGTGATGGCGGAGGAAATTCGCGCGGCCGCGACTCCTCGACTTGCCATCTTTGCCATCAACTGTGGCGAAATTGTGTTCTCGTAATGTTCTTATTGGGGCAAGACTTGCGGAAGCCCTTACAAACACCGCGTATCTTGCAAGGGCCTCCGCAGGAGCCAGACGGCCTGTAAGCCGGGTTCTGTGCACCGCTTGTTTAAGGCGGGCGATGGCCATTCCTCTGGGACGCCTGTTACCAGGCGCCTCGCGCGACCGACCCGAACGACGATGCGGAGACGCACCCGCCCGCCCGGCTTAAGCCGAACGGACTGCCGTTCCTACTTGGTCTTGCTCCCGGTGGGGTTTACCGTGCCGTCCTCGTCGCCGAGGCCGCGGTGCGCTCTTACCGCCCCGTTTCACCCTTGCCGGCGGCGCTCTCGCGGCCGGCGGTTTGTTTTCTGTGGCACTGTCCCTGGGGTCGCCCCCGCCGGGCGTTACCCGGCACCGTGTTTCCGTGGAGCCCGGACTTTCCTCCCTCCCCCCGGCAAGCGGGGAAAGAGCGGCCATCCGGCCGTCTGGCAAAGGTGTAGGTAGAGAGGTCCAAGCCCCGCGTCAATGCCGGCGCTCCCGGCGCGGCTGGTCGCTGGGCGTCTATGCCGCGGATTTGCGCGCGTGGCTGGGGATGGTGCCCAACTTCTCGCCGAGAGCACGCCGGGCGTGCCACAGATCGTGGGCGGCCTGCATGGCAAGCCACAGATCGGGCCCGTTGCCGCAGAACTGACCGAGCCGCAGGGCCATCTCCGGCGACACCCCCATGGTTCCAGCCATGACCCGGTGCAGCGTTTGGCGAGACACGCCGAGCTGCCGCGCCGCCTCGCTCACGCTCAACCCCAGCGAAGGCAACACGTCCTCGCGCAGGACGGCGCCGGGATGTGTTGGCTCGCGAACCGGCTCGTTCGCCACGGGATGTCCTGTCTTGCTCATGGTTGATGTCCTCAATGGTGCTGCTCGAGGTCGACCCTTAAGGCGTTGCCCTCCGCCCACTCAAACGTTATTCGCCAAGGGCCATTGACGCGAACGCTAAACCGCCTCGGCATACCGTTGAGCGGTTCGCGTAGGCCTTTGTGGCGAAAGCTTCGGATCACGAAGCCAAAACTGTAACGCATCGCGTGACGGTGGTCAAACGCCGCTCCGCGAGTCGAGCCGCATCACACGCGTTACAGAGGGCGCCGACGGCGCGCCGCTAGGGCCGGTCGCGGTCGCGCCGGATTTTGGGGCCGCGGAGGTGGCGCAACAGGGTGCCGAACAACAACACCGCGATTGGCCAATGGAACCAGATCGTCTTGAAGCCGGTGAACAGGTTGATCGTGAAAAAGAAGAGCGCCGCTGCGGCCAGCACGCGAGCTTTGCCGGGCAAACGCATGAATCGCGCCCACAACCCGGCCGGGGTTAGCGACCCCCGCGGCGGGCCAGGCCGCGCCGGTCCGGGCCTGGATGTCTCCGCTGGTTGGACGTTGGCGGCGCCGGGAAGGCTCACGCGATAACTCGTCACCGGCGTGGTCATGTTCTTGACCTGCTGGGGGCCGATGTAGTCGAAACCGATCGCCAATTTGTTGTGCACCTGATCGTAGACCGGGCCGGAGATCAGGATGCCGCCCGGCTCCGCCTGTTCCTGCAAACGCGCGGCGATGTTGACGCCATCGCCATAGATGTCCTCGCCTTCGGTCAACACATCGCCGAGATTGATGCCGATGCGAAAGCGCATGCGTTTGTCATCGGGCAGGTCGCGGTCGTGGCCGGCAAGCTCCTGCTGCACCTCCACGGCGCATTGGACGGCCTCAACGACGCTGGCAAACTCGGCGATCACCGCGTCACCCCAGGTATTGACGACGCGCCCGTCATGGCGCGCGACCAGCGCCCGCATCGCCCCGCGATAGCGACGTAGCATCACCATGGTCCCGGCCTCGTCGGCCTCCATCAGCCGCGAATACCCCGCCACGTCCGCGCACAACACGGTGGTGAGCCGCCGCTTAACCTTCTCGTTCATGCCGCCATCGTAGCGAGGTTTGGCGGGAGCGGCGAGTTGCGGCTGGTCGAAGCCCTCACCCGGCGCCTAACGGCGCCGACCTCCCGGGGGGGAGAGGCGAAGACTCAACCTCCCCCGGA
>CANFCX010000009.1 GCA_947445225.1 Rhodospirillales bacterium | reverse complement strand
GTCGGCGCGCAGATCACCACCATCGAAGGCCTGTCGGCCGATAGCAGCCACCCGGTCCAAAAGGCCTGGATCGAGCTGGACGTGCCGCAATGCGGCTATTGCCAATCGGGCATGATCATGGCGACCGCGGCGCTTCTTGCCCGCAAGCCCAAGCCGACCGATGCCGACATCGACAAGACGATCACCAACATCTGCCGTTGCGGGACGTATCAGCGCATCCGCGCCGCGATCCATCTCGCCGCAAAAAACACGAAGTCCTAAGGGAGGGGAGCCTAGATGACCAATAGATTGGCAATGAACCGCCGGAGCTTCGTGACCACAGTCGCCGTTCTCGGCGGCGGTATGGCCATTAGCGTCCGGTCGGCGATCGCGGCGGATGAACTCAGCCCCAAGCCGTGGCTGACCGCGCTGACCCTGGACGCCTCCGAAGTCAACGCCTGGGTGATGATCCAGCCCGACAACACCGTCGTCTTCCGCTTCCATCGCGCTGAGATGGGTCAAGGCGCGGTCACCAGCATGCCGCTGATCCTGTGCGAGGAATTGGAATGCGACTGGTCGAAGGTGAAGGTCGAATTCGCCGAAGCCCATCGCAACGTCACGCAGAACAGAATCTACGGCGAAATGCGCTCGGTCGGCAGCCAAGGCATCCGGACCCAGCGCGAGCCGTTGCAGAAGGCCGGCGCGGAGGCTCGTGAACGCCTTAAGCAGGCGGCGGCCACCGAGTGGAAGGTGCCGGTCACCGAAGTCGAGGCGAAGAACAGCATGCTGCGTCACGCCGCCTCCAACAGAACCATGACCTTCGGCCAGATCGCCTCCAAGGCGGCCTTGGTCAAGCTGGACAAAGAGCCGGCGATCAAGACCCCGGACCAGTTCAACCTGATCGGCAAGGGCACGGTTAAGCGCTTCGACACGCCGCTCAAGGTCAATGGCAGCGCCGTCTTCGCGGCCGACATCCGCATCCCCGGCATGGTCTATGCCGCGGTCAAGGCCTCGCCCGCGCATCGCGGCAAGCTGAAGAGCTTCGACGCCAACGCGCTGAAGGACCGTCCCGGCATCATCGCCGTCGTCGCGCTCGGCAAGGACGATCGCGCCAAACGGCCTGAGGACCGCAGCCGTCTCCGCGAAGCGGTGGCCGTGGTCGCCGACACCTGGTGGAATGCGAAGACCGCGCTCGACATCATGCCGGTGGAGTGGGACGACAGCGAAGTCGCCAAGTTCGACACCGAATCGATCTACAAGACCGCGCTCGACGCGCTGGACAAGCCCGGCGTCAAGGAAGTGCGGAAAGTCGGCGACGCGGCGGCCGCGATGCGGACCGCGGCCAAGACCGTCTCGGCTAAGTATCTGGTGCCCTATCTCGACCACGCAACGATGGAGCCGCTGGCGGCCACCGTGCACCTGCAACAGGATCGTGTGGATGTGTGGGCGGGAAGCCAGGATGCTGAAAACGCTCTGCGTGTCGCCGCGGAAGAACTCGCGATCGCGCCGGCGAAGGTCTACTTCCATGAAACCTTCCTCGGCGGCGGTTTCGGCCGGCGCAGCATCGGCGACGAGGTGCGTCAGGCCGTGGCCATCGCGCGGCTGGCGAAGCTCGATCGGCCCGTGCACTTGCAATGGACGCGTGAAGAAACCACACGCCAAGGCATCTACCGGCCGATGCACGCGGCCAAATTCGAAGTCGGCCTGGGCGCCGATGGCAAGCCGGTCGCGTGGATGGCTCGGGTTGCTTCCGACGCCCTCAACGCCCGTGCCAATCCGGTGGCGTTCCAACAGACCGGCATCGACTATCCCGGCAACCTCAGCACGCCGCCTTACGCCGTGCCGACGGTCCTCGCCGACTACACCTACACGCCCAGCAACCTCCATCTCGGTCACTGGCGGGCACCGTCGGGCTGGAGCGTCCAAGTCCTTGAAGGTTTCATGGACGAAGTCGCCGAGGCCGCGGGTAAGGATCCCGTGGCCTATCGCCGCGAATTGCTGGTCGGCAACCGCGATCCCGGCTACCTGAAGTGCCTGGACGAGGTTGTTAAGATGTCGGGCTGGGGCACGAAGACCTATCCCAAGGGCACGGCTCAAGGCTTCGCCATCGGCGAGGCGGCGGGCACGATCTGCGCCAATGTGGTCACCTTGAGCGTGGCGCAAGACGGCTCGGTGAAATTGCTGAAGGTCGACACCGCTTTCGACAGCGGTAACATCATCAACCGCGCGGATATCGAGGCGCAGGTCCAGGGCCAGGTGGTCATGGGCTACACCGCCACGATGTACGGCGAACTCAATGTCCGCCGGGGCCGTATCGTCGAAGGCAATTTCGACGATTACCAGATGATGCGCATCGACGAGATGCCGGACACGGCGATCTCTTTCGGCGCGTTGACCGGTGGCAGCAAGTGGGGCGGCATCGGCGAGGCGTCGATCCCGATGATCCCGCCGGCGGTCACCAATGCGGTGGCGCGGGCGACCGGAAAACGCATCCGCACGTTGCCGCTTAAGAACCACGATCTGAGCTGGTCTTAAGCCACGTCTCAGGCGGACACTTTGCGTCTTTCTATGGCGGCCGGGGGCAACCCCGGCCGCTTCTTTTTTTGAAATTTGGTCGCGGGATAGCCATCGATTCATACAATTAAACAGGGAGGGAAGCCGTCATGACAAAGCTGTTCGCATTGGACCGCCGTCAGTTCTGTCTTCACGACCGCAGCCCTTGGCGGCGGATTGGCCGTGGGCCTGAGATGGCCGGCGCCTGGCCTCCGTCAGGCCCACGCCCAGGCCCGATCGATCGAAATCACGCCTTGGGTCGTGATCGCGCCCGATAACACCGTGACCATCCGCATCGCACAGCAGGAGATGGGCCAGGGCACAACGACGTCGCTGTCGCAGCTCATCGCCGAAGAAGCCGAATTCGATTGGTCCACGATCCGCTATGAGTTCTTCGACATCGTCCGGCACCTCGCGCAAAACCGCGTCTATGGCTCGCGGATCGCGACCAACGCCAGTTCCGGCATCAAACAGTCAGAGCAGGTTCTGTTTCAGGCCGGCGCCACGATCAGGACCCTGATGGTGAAAGCCGCGGCGCAGCGGCTCAATGTCCCGGAAGCCGAGCTTGTCGCCGAGAACAGCGCCGTCATCCACGGGGCTTCCGGCCGCAAACTCACCTATGGGGAGCTGGCCGCCACGGCGGCGACGCTGACGCCGCCGGATCCGAAGACGCTGAAGCTCAAGACGCCGGCCGAATGGAAAATCGTCGGCAAATCGATGAAGCGGTTCGAGGTGCCGGCCAAGGTCAATGGCACCGCCATCTTCGGCATCGACATCAAGCTGCCCGGGATGAAACACGCCGCCATCATGTCGAGCCCGGTTTTCGGCGGGAAACTCAAATCCTATGACGCCAGCGCCGCCTTAAGCCGGCCGGGCGTGGTCAAGGTCGTCGAGATCAAGGGCGGCCAGGCCGGCGGCGTCAACGGCATGGACGACGGCATCGCCGTTGTCGCCGATCATTGGTGGCAGGCCAAGACCGCGCTCGACGCCATGCCGAAGGAATGGGATGGCGGCGACAACGCGAAGAAAGGCAGCGCCGATTATCTCAACGACATGCGCGCGGCGATGGCCGATGTCGTCGAAAAGCCCATCCGCAAGGAAGGCGACGCCGAAGCGGCAATGAAATCGGCCGCGAAGGTGTTGACGGCCGAATACAGCGTGCCTTTCCTCGATCACGCGACGATGGAGCCGATGACCTGCGCGGCCATTGTCACCGATGACGGGTTCGAGGTCTGGGCGCCCACGCAAGGGCCGGAACAGACCGTCAATGTGGCCGCGCGCATGGCCGGTTTTCCCATCGAAAAGGGGCGGATCAACATCGTGCTGCTGGGCGGCGGTTTCGGCCGGCGCAGCCTACAGGATTACACCAGCCAGACCGTCCAGATCGCCAAGGTGATGAAGGGTACGCCGATCAAGATGATCTCGACGCGCGAAGAAACCACGCGCCACGGCTTCTATCGGCAGGCGAGCCTGTCGAAGGTTCAGGGCGGACTCGACGCGTCGGGCAAGACGATCGCCTGGTCGCAGCGCATCGTCGGCAGCGCGCCGAATTTCCTGACCACGGGATCGGAGCTGGAGTGGTACACGATCCCCAATATCCTGGTCGATTCCGCGCTGCGGCCCAGTCCCGTCCCCCTGGGGAATTTCCGCAGCGTCGGCAACGGCCATACCTGCTTCTTCCATCAGAGCTTCTTCCACGAACTCGCGCACGCGGCGGGGAAGGACGCCTATTCCTTTCAACGCGCCTTGATGATGGACAACGATAGGGGCCGGCAGATGGCCGCGGTTTTCGATGCCGCGGCGCAGAAAGCCGATTGGGGAAAGCCGCTCGGGCCGAACCGCGGTCGCGGCATCGCGCTCGACTATAAGGTCAACGCCAATACCGCCATGGCCACGGTCGTCGAGGTCACGCTCGACAGCGATGGCTGGTTCAAGGTGGATCGCGTGGTCTGCGCCGCCGATACGGGTTGGGTGGTCAATCCCGACAACGCCATCTATCAAGTCGAAGGCTCCGTCGCCTATGGCCTGACCGCGGCGCTTTATGGCGAAATCTCGATATCCAATGGCCGTGCGGTTCAGGGCAATTTCGACGACTACCAGATGATGCGGATCGGCGAGATGCCAAAGGTGGATGTGCATTTGGTGCCGAGTGGCAAGGTCTGGGGCGGCATCGGCGAGGGCGCCACCGCCTCGGTGCAGACGGCCACGGTGAACGCGATTTTCGATGCCGGCGGGCCGCGCATACGGTCGTTGCCGCTGAAGAACCACGATATCTCGAAGCGGCCGATTTGAGAGCATCTATCGAGGCAAGCGCATCCGCACCCTGCCGCTCAAGAACCACGATCTAAGCTGGTCATAGAGGGCGGCGAGGTTTGATGGAAGCGGCCGGGCCTACTGCCCCCGGCCGCTTTTTTCTTGTGCGCCTTGTTATCCGTTTTCGGCGAGAACCGTGCCGGCAAGATAGAGCGACCCACAGATCAATAGCCGCCCGGCCGGCGTGCCGCGGACCAGATCGTCGATCGCGGCGGCGGCCGATGGCGCCGGTGCCGCCCCAATTCCCGCGCGCTTTGCGGCGGCGGCGGCATCGTCCGCCGAAAGACTCGGATGATCTCCGGGGATCACGATCGCACGCGCATGGCGCGCGACCCCCGCCAATTTGCGTAAGAAACCCTCGGCATCCTTCGTGTCGAGCATGCCGAAGACAAGGTCGAGGGGCTGGCCTTCAACCGCGGCCCAGGCGGCAAGCGCCTCCGCGGCGGCGGGGTTATGGCCGCCATCGAGCCAAAGTTCCCAACCCGCGGGCAGTCGTTCGACCAGCGGACCCCGCCGAAGCCTTTGCAGCCGCGCCGGCCACTCGACATCGGTCAGGGCGCTGTGGATATGCGCCGGTTTGAGTCGAAATCCTGGCAGCGTTTCAAAGCAGGCGACGGCCATGCCCGCGTTGTCGATCTGGTGGCGTCCGGGCAGGCGCGGCAGCGGCAATTCCAGCTTGGCGCGATGCCCGCGATAAAAGAAACCCGCGTCGCGCGGTTCGATCGTCCACTCGATGCCATGGCGATAGAGCGGCGCGCCAACGTCTTTCGCCCGCGCCGCAATGGCGGCGGCGCCTTCCTCGGTTTGTGGCCCGATGATCGCCATGACTTCGGGCTTTAGGATCCCGGCCTTTTCGCCGGCAATCGACGTCAGGCTATTTCCGAGATAGTGCATGTGGTCGAAAGAAACCGGTGTGATCGCGCATAACCAAGGGTGCTTGACGACATTGGTGGCATCCAGCCTTCCGCCGAGCCCGACCTCCAGCAGCGTCGCATCCGCCGGGTTGCGCGCGAAGGCTAGAAAGGCGGCGGCCGTCGTTATTTCGAAAAAGGTAATCGGCTCGCCCCGATTGGCGGCTTCGCATTCCTCGAGCAGCGCGGTCAGCGCGTCATCGTCGATCAAGGCGCCGGCGATGCGGATGCGCTCGTTGAACCGTACAAGATGCGGCGAGATGTAGGTATGAACGCGATACCCCGCGGCTTGGAGGCCGGCGCGCAAATAGGCGACGACGGAACCCTTGCCGTTGGTTCCGGCGACGTGGATGACGGGCGGCAGACGATCCTGCGGATTGCCGAGCGCATTCAAAAGCCGCTCGATCCGGCTTAGTGAGAGATCGATGGTTTTGGGATGAAGGCCCGAAAGACGGGCCAACACGGGGTCAGCGGTCACCCTGCGCGCCTTCGCCCGCGGCAGCCGCCGCGGCGTCGGCCGGTATTTCGATGCCGGCCTGCGGCAGGGCTACGACCTCGGCCGAGGGCCGAGGGTTGCGCAGCAGCCCAAGAATGCGGATCAACGTTTCGCGCAGCTGATGGCGCGGCACGACCATATCGATCATGCCGTGGTCGAGCAGATATTCGGCGCGCTGAAATCCTTCGGGCAGTTTTTCGCGAATGGTCTCCTCGATCACACGCGCCCCGGCAAAACCGATGATCGAGCCGGGCTCGGCGATGGCGATGTCGCCCAACATGGCGAAGGAGGCGGAAACACCGCCCGTCGTCGGATCGGTCAGCAGCACGATATAGGGCAAGCCGGCTTCTTTCACTTCCTGCGCGGCAATCACCGTGCGCGGCATTTGCATCAGCGACAGCGTGCCTTCCTGCATGCGCGCCCCGCCCGACGCCGGCACCACGATCAGCGGCGCCTGCTGCAAGACCGCGAGCCGCGAGGCGGCAATCAGAGCCTCGCCCACGGCCATGCCCATGGAGCCGCCCAAGAACGCGAAATCGAAGACCGCGACCACCGCCGGGCGACCGCCGATAAGGCCATGCGCCACCAAGGTTGCATCGGGTTCTTCGGTGCGGGCCTGGGCTTCCTTCAGGCGGTCGGCATAACGCTTACGGTCGCGAAAACGCAGCGGGTCGAGTGTGACCTTCGGCAGCTCAATTCTTTGATACTCGCCGTCGTCGAATAACATCGACAGGCGCCGCTTCGCATCGAGCCGAAGATGGTGTCCGCAATGTTGGCAGACGCGGAGATTGGCTTCGAGGTCGCGGTGAAAGATCATCTTCCCGCAACTGGGGCATTTGTCCCAAAGGTTGTCCGGGACGTCGGCCTTGCGGACTAGAGCCCGGATCTTGGGCCGGACGAAATTGGTCAGCCAATTCATTCGGCCACCCCAGCCGCCCGGCTCGGCAGGCGCGCGTCGCGCACGGCCTTGGCGAGGGCCGAAACGAAACCGGTGACGTCATCGACAAGCGCCGGCAGGGCGCGGCCGTCGGCGTCGAGATTTGCCGCGATTCGTTCGACCAGGGCCGAGCCGACGACCGCCGCATCCGCGACCGCGGCGATGGCGCCGGCCTGCGGCGCCGTCCTGATTCCGAAGCCGACGGCGATAGGAAGCTGGGTCAGCCGGCGGAGCCGTGCCACCGCGCCGGCGACCACATCGGCGCCGGCCGAACGTGTTCCCGTGATGCCCAAAATCGAGACGTAGTAGATGAATCCGCTTGCTCCGGTGAGGATCACCGGCAGGCGGGCGTCGTCGCTGGTCGGGGTCGCCAGGCGGATGAAATCGAGACCTTGGGCAGTGGCCAGCGGGCGAAGCTCGGCATCCTCCTCCGGCGGCAGGTCCACGACGATCACGCCGTCGGCGCCGGCCGCCCTCGCGTCTCGCACGAAACGCTCGTTGCCGTAGACGTAAATGGGGTTGTAATAGCCCATCAGCACCAAGGGCGTTTCGGCATCGGCCGCTCGAAATGCGCGGACCATATCGAGGGTTTTCTTAAGCGTGATGCCGGCCTTAAGGGCGCGCTTCCCGGCCGCCTGAATCGCGGGTCCGTCGGCCATGGGGTCGCTGAACACCATGCCAAGCTCGACAATATCGGCCCCGGCGCCAGGCAGGCGTTTGAGCAGCGCCAGCGAGGTGTCGATATCCGGGTCGCCAGCGGATACGAAAGTCACCAGCCCCGCCCGACCCTCTGCGGCGAGGCGGGCAAAGCGGCGGGCGAGGCGGCGTTCGCTCGGTTGCGCGCTCACAGCGTCACACCCAGCGCGCGGGCCGCGGTGAACACGTCCTTGTCGCCGCGGCCGCATAGATTGATGACGATGATATGGTCGCGCGGCAGCCGGCCCGCGATCTTTCCAAGATGCGCCAGGGCATGCGCCGGCTCCAGCGCCGGCAGGATGCCTTCCAGGCGCGAGCAAAGCTGAAAAGCGTCAAGCGCCTCGCGATCGGTGATCGCCGCGTATTCCACGCGTCCGATATCGTTCAACCAGGAATGCTCGGGGCCGATGCCGGGATAGTCGAGGCCGGCGGAAATCGAATGCGCCTCGGTGATTTGTCCGTCCTCGTCATGCAGCAAGTAGGTGCGGTTGCCGTGGAGCACACCAGGGCGCCCGCCATTGATCGAAGCCGCGTGTTGTCCGGTATCGAGTCCGTGTCCCGCGGCCTCGACGCCGATCATCCGCACGCTGGCATCGTCAAGGAAGGAATGGAACAAGCCTATCGCGTTGGAGCCGCCGCCGACACACGCCAGCAGGGTATCGGGAAGACGCCCTTCGCGTTCCAGCATTTCGGCGCGTACTTCGCGGCCGATCACGGATTGGAAATCGCGTACCATCGCCGGGTAGGGATGCGGGCCGGCGGCCGTGCCGATCAGGTAATACGTAGAATCGACATTGGCCACCCAATCCCGCAGCGCCTCGTTCATCGCATCTTTCAGCGTCGCCGAACCCGAGGTCACCGGGCGTAGCTCGGCGCCGAGCAGCTTCATGCGGAAGACGTTCGGGGCCTGCCGCTCGATATCGGTCTGGCCCATATAGATGACGCAGGACAGACCGAACAGGGCGCAGACCGTGGCCGTGGCGACGCCATGCTGGCCGGCGCCGGTCTCGGCGATAATCCGCTTTTTGCCCATGCGTTGGGCGAGCAGGATTTGGCCCATGCAGCTGTTGATCTTGTGCGCGCCGGTGTGGTTCAGCTCCTCACGTTTGAAATAGATTTTGGCGCCGCCGAAATGCTTGGTCATGCGCTCGGCGAAATAAAGCGGGCTCGGGCGGCCAACGTAGTCGCGCAGGTAATAGTCCAGCTCGCGCTGGAAATCGGCGTCGGCCTTTGCCGCTGTATAGGCGCGCTCGACCTCCAGGATCAGCGGCATCAACGTCTCGGCGACGAAGCGTCCGCCATAGAGGCCGAAGTGCCCGTTTTCATCGGGCCCGGCGCTGTAAGTGTTGATCTGTGGCATGGGTGTATTGCGTTGCTTTCCTGGGAATGGAATTTCGCTCGTTGAGCCTGCCGCCGCAAGCGCTATCGCTGGCTTCGCCGGCCCCCGGTGTCGTTGCCAAGCTGCCGTTTTGCGCCTATATGACATGCGTCAACCTGACTCGGATCGGCCAGATCCGCTCGCTCGCGACGAGCGTCCGGACCCGGTTTCCTTCCCGGCGAAGATTGATCCGCTGCGCAATCCGCGTTTCGGTCCATTATCGTTTGGAGATCGCTGCCATGGCTAACGGAACCGTCAAATGGTTCAACCCGGCCAAGGGATATGGTTTCATACAGCCCGAGGATGGTTCGAAGGACGTCTTCGTTCACATTTCAGCGGTCGAACGTTCCGGGCTCTCTGCGCTTCGCGAAGGGCAGAAATTGAGCTACGACCTGGAGAGCGGCCAGCAAGGCAAGATCTCGGCCGTTAATTTGAAGGCTGTGTAGAGGGTGGGGATGCGGGGGCGCGGGATAGCGTTTCACGCCGTTAAAGAGGACCGTTGATGCCGAAAGAAGACTTGATCGAAGCCGAAGGCGCGGTCTCGGAAGTGCTGCCGAATGCCATGTTTCGCGTTCGGCTCGACAATGGACACCAAGTGCTGACGCGCTCGGCCGGTCGTATGCGCCGAAATCGCATCCGCATCCTGGTCGGCGATCGAGTCACGGTGGAACTAACGCCCTATGACATGACCAAGGGGCGAATCACCTTTCGTCACAAAGACGACAACGTCCCGCCGCCGACCACCGACGTCAAACGGCCGCCGCACCGCCGGTCGCGTTGAAACCGGGCGGTCGCTAGTCTTCGACCGCCTGTTTGGCCGCCGCGATAAACGCGGCGATCTTGGCGGGATTTTTCAACCCAGGCCGATCTTCAACTCCGGATGAGACATCGACGATGCCGGCCCCGGTAAGCCGCACGGCCTCGGCGACGTTGAGCGGAGTCAGTCCGCCGGACAACATCCACGGAAAGGCCCAGGTTTGGCCGGCGAGCAACGTCCAGTCGAAGGACACGGCATTGCCGCCCGGCAGGCTGCCCGGACGCTTAGGCGGGTGGGCGTCGAAAAGCAGAATGTCGGCAACCTCGCGATAGAGATCGATGCCGGCGAGGTCGGTCTTCGTGCCGACGGCGATCGCCTTCACCACCGGAAGGCCAAAGCGTCCCCGCACCGAAGAAACTCGCTCCGGCGTCTCACTCCCGTGGAGTTGCAGGAAATCGAGCGACAGGACGGAGACGGCGGCGGCTATCGCCGGGTCGTCGGCGTTGACGAACAGCCCCACCTTGGCGACCGTTTTCGGCACGCCAGCCGCCAAGACGGCGGCGGCCGGCGGCGCCACATAACGCGGCGAGGGCGGATAGAAGACGAAGCCGACATAAGCGGCGCCGGCTTCGACTGCCGCGTCCAGTGCCAGCCTTGTATTGATCCCGCAAATCTTTACGGCAACCGACATTAACAAATCCCGCCGGGTGGCCCCGGCTCAGGCGGCCGGAAGCCGGGGAATGGCGTTTTCACCGGCGGTTGTCGCCCGCCCCTCGCGGCCGCGGAGGCCCACCTGGCGTTCCAGTGTCGCGATCTGCTTTTCATGCTGGCGCAACAATCGCCGCGACCGCCGCGATGAACGCGCCGAAAAAAGGACGCCCGCGAGAAATCCAGCGAACAGGGCCCCAAGGATTACCGCGAAGAGCGGCAGATCGATGCCGGCAAAGACCGGCCAAAAACTCAAGCTTACCGCCTGCCGGTTCACCGCCGCGAACAATCCGGCAACGACAAGAAGGGGGACACCGATCAGCCAAAACCACATCGACAGCCTTCCTTGCCGCCGATACAGCCTATTTCTTGCCGTTCAGGCGTTCGCGCAGCTCTTTTCCGGTCTTGAAATACGGCACCAGCTTCTCCGAAACCTCGACCGAGGCGCCGGTGCGCGGGTTGCGGCCCACGCGGGGCGAACGGCGCTTCACCGAAAAGGCGCCAAATCCCCGCAACTCGACCCTGTCGCCCCGGGCAAGCGCCGCGGCGACTTCATTGAAGATCGTGGCCACGATCCGCTCCACGTCGCGATGGAACAAATGCGGATTTCGCTCTGCGAGGCGCAGGATGAGCTCGGATTTGGTCATGGCCGATGCGCTCAAGCCGTGGTTCTGCCGCCCGATGTGAACTCAAGGCGAAGTTAACGCAGGGTGCCAGAGCGAAATCAGACCGTCAAGGGTAAGTCTTTCAGGATAAAACGTTTTTTCCGCGATAGTGCCGATGAACGACTGCCAGAATTCGTCTTCTCGCTCAACCCGCAATTCGCGAACCGAAAGGCTGGGGTCGATTCCACGGGCGGCGGTGAGCCATTCGCGGGCTTCGGCCTCGCCGCCGAGCCGATCGATGAGACGCAGCGGCAGGGCTTGCCGTCCGGTGAAGACGCGGCCGTCGGCGATGACGCCGAGTTGGTCGGGAGTGAATCCGCGCCGCTCCGCCACCAGATCCATGAACATGGCGTAGATGTCGCGGATAAGAGACAAGGTTGCCTCGCGCGCCGCGGGGGTCATGGGCTCAAGCGGCGAAGTCACGGCCTTCAACGGGCTGCTTTTCAGCGCCTCGGTCGCAATGCCAAGCTTGCCGAGAAGGCCCGTCAAATCCGTCGTCTGCATGATGACGCCGATTGATCCGGTGAGGGTCGTCTCGCGCGCGACGAGATAATCGGCCGCGATCGCCGCCATGTAGCCGGCGGAAGTCGCCAACTCGCCCATGACCGTCACCACCGGCTTCACGCGGCCGAATTCTCGCAACGTTCGATACAGGGCCTCGCCGCCAGCCGCCGTCCCGCCAGGGCTATCGATACGGACGATCAGGGCCTTCACGCGCGGATCGCGCGCGGCGGTGGCCAGGGCACGGTCACGGTCGGGATCGTCGACGATGATGCCAGCGACGGTCAGGCGTGCAATGTGCGGTCGCTCGAAGGCGCCGGTAAATCGTCCAATTGCCGCGATCACGAAACCGACGACCGCCACCAGGGCCAAAGCGCGCCACAAAGTCACCTGGCGCTTCAGGCGGCGGCGGAGGAGGAGGACTTCCGGGTCTATCGCCATGTCTTATCGCGATTGAGGGGACCGCCCGGACCGATCCATCTCTAAGACGAGGGCTTGTCCTCGTCCTTCGATTTTTCCTTGTCCTTGCCGCCCGCTTTGTTCATGGCCGCGCCGAGGATATCGCCAAGGCTAGCGCCGCTGTCGGACGAGCCGAACTGGGCCATGGCTTCTTTTTCTTCCTCGATTTCGCGCTGCTTGACCGAAAGCTGAACGCGTCTGGCGGCACGGTCGACATTGGTGATCTTGGCGTCGATTTTCTCGCCGATGGCGAAACGATCGGGCCGTTGTTCGCTGCGTTCGCGCGCGAGGTCGGCGCGGCGGATGAAGCCGGTGATGCCGGGGGTCACGGACACTTCGATGCCATTCTCCTGGATCGCGGTGATGGCGACCGTGATGACTTCGCCCTTCTTCAGATTGCCGACGGATTGTTCGAAGGGATCGCCTTCCATCTGTTTGATGCCAAGGCCGATGCGCTCTTTTTCGACGTCGATCTCGATCACCTTGACCTTAACGACGTCGCCTTTCTTATAGGCCTTGATCGCTTCTTCGCCCGTCTTGGACCAATCGATGTCGGACAAATGGACCATGCCGTCGATTTCACCGGGCAGGCCGACGAAGAGGCCGAATTCCGTGATATTGCGCACTTCGCCCTCGATGACGGTGCCCAGCGGATTTTTGTCGGCGAACTTCTCCCAGGGGTTTTCGAGGCATTGCTTGAGCCCGAGGCTGATCCGCCGCTTCTGCGAGTCGACGTCGAGCACCATCACTTCGACTTCCTGGCTGGTCGAGACGATCTTGCCGGGATGAACGTTCTTCTTCGTCCAGCTCATTTCGGAGACATGGACGAGCCCCTCGATGCCCGGTTCCAACTCAACAAACGCGCCGTAATCGGTGATGTTGGTCACGCGACCCTTGAAGCGGCCATTGACCGGATATTTGAGGGCGACGCCTTCCCAAGGATCGGCCTGGATTTGCTTCATGCCCAGCGAGATGCGCTGCGTTTCGGAATTGAAGCGGATCACCTGCACCGTGACCTGCTGCCCGATCTGCAACGCTTCGGAAGGATGATTGATCCGCTTCCAGGCGATGTCGGTCACGTGCAGGAGGCCATCAACACCGCCAAGATCGACGAACGCACCGTAATCGGTGATGTTCTTGACGACACCCTGGAGAACTTGGCCTTCCTTGAGGCTCGCCACGAGCTCGGAACGAGCTTCGGCGCGCGTCTCCTCGAGCACCGCGCGGCGGGAGACGACAATATTCCCGCGGCCGCGGTCCATCTTTAGAATCTGGAAGGGCTGCGGCGAGCCGAGCAGCGGCCCGATATCGCGTACCGGCCGGATGTCGACCTGACTGCCCGGCAGAAACGCCACCGCGCCGGACAAATCGACCGTGAACCCGCCCTTGACGCGGCCGAAGATGACTCCGGTAACCCGTTGGCTGCCCTGGAAGGCGCGCTCAAGCTGTGTCCATGCTTCTTCGCGACGGGCGCGCTCGCGCGACAGAACGGCATCGCCATTCTTGTCTTCCATGCGTTCGACGAAGACATCAACGATGTCGCCGATCTTGATCTCGAGCAAACCCTTGCCCGGACCCGTGAATTCCTTGAGCTGAACACGGCCTTCCGCCTTCAGCCCGACGTCGATGACCGCGGCGTCGTTTTCGATCGCTATCACCCGTCCCTTAACGACGGAACCTTCGAAGCCCGCTGCTTGACCCAGCGATTCCTCAAGAAGGGCTGCGAAGTCCTCACCGCCGATAAGGGCGGGGGTCGCGCGCTCATACGCCACAGCCTTTGCCATGCCAACTCCCAATTCCGCAGCCGCCATCCCGGCCGCCTAAACAAAAAAATCCGCGAGCGAACCGGCATGGTCCGCCCGTATTATCAAACATCGCCGCATGGACTTTCAGGCGGCGGAAACCGGATTCCGCGGGACAGTAAAAGCGAGCGCCGCCGCGAAGGCCGCATCCTCGACGAACTCGCTGGTATCGAGCACGAAGGCATCGACCGCCGCCGACAAAGGCGCGACTCCGCGAGCAATGTCGCGCGCATCGCGCTCGTTCATGTCCTGCAGAACGCGGCTATGTATAGCCGCAACCCCGCGCGCCTGCAACTCCCTCACCCGCCGTTCCGCTCGCACTTCCGGGCGCGCCGTGACGAAGAGTTTAACATCGGCCTCCGGACAGACCACGGTTCCGATGTCGCGCCCGTCGAGAACCGCGCCCGCGAAGCCCTTCGGCGGGCGATGCGCGAAGTCGCGTTGGAAGTCGAGCAGCGCCTTGCGCACGCCTTCATGCGCGGCAACAACGGATGCGGCGGCGCCTACGGCTTCATCGCGCAGACCGGGTTCATCCAGGTCGCGCGGATCAAGCGCGCGTGCCACCACCGCCGCCGCGTCCGCGTTGTTGGGGTCGAACCCGAGTTGCAGAGTGCGAAACCCGACCGCCCGATACAAGCGGCCGGTGTCGAGATAGGCCAAATTGAAATGGCGGCCGAGCCGCCGGGCTAGCGTTCCCTTCCCAGCCGCCGCCGGCCCATCGATAGCGATGATCATGCGCCGTTAACCGCTGCGTCGGGCAAAGCTCCCCCCGAGCTTGGTCATCGTCGCGGCAAAGCCGGGGAAGCTGGTATCGATGGGAGAGGAATCATCGACCGTAATGGGTTTTCGCGCGGCCAGGCCCAAAACGAGGAACGCCATGGCGATGCGATGGTCGAGATTGGTCGCTATCGTGGCGCCGCCGGGCGGCGGCCCGTTGAATCCCTCCACGGAAAGGCTGTCGGCCTTGGCCGCGGTGGCGACCCCCGCGGCATCGAGCCCGCGCAGGATCGCATCGAGCCGGTTGCTTTCCTTCACCCGCAACTCGGCCAAGCCGTGCATGACGGTCCGCCCGCGGGCGCAGGCCGCGGCCATCGCCAGGATTGGGTATTCGTCGATCATCGACGGAGCCCTGGAAGCGGGAACTTCGACACCCGACAGCGCGCTTGTCCGCGCCGTGATGTCGGCCACAGGTTCGCCCGCCTCCTCGCGGCGGTTGGCGAAGGTCAAATTGGCGCCCATCTCGATCAACGTATCGAACAGCCCTGTCCGATGAGGATTGATCCCGACAGCCTCCACCGTCACCGACGATCCCGGAACCAACAACGCCGCGACCAGGGGAAACGCTGCCGAAGAAGGGTCCGCCGGAATGTGCACGGTCTTGCCCGATATCTCGGGTTGGCCGGTCACGGTGACGCTGCGCCCGCCATTTTCCAACCGCTCGCTCGACACCTCGACCCCGAAATGGCGCAGCATCAACTCGGTGTGGTCGCGCGTGGGCTCCGGCTCGATCGCGGTGGTCTTTCCGGGTGTGTTGAGGCCGGCGAACAGGATCGCGGATTTCACCTGGGCCGACGGCACGGGCAGCCGATAGGTGATGGGGACCGGCGATATCGCTCCGCGTACAACCAGGGGCAGGCGCCCGCCGCTGCGCCCAAGAAACTGGGCGCCCATTTGTTCGAGCGCCGTCGTCACCCGGGCCATCGGACGGCCGCGCAAGGAGGCGTCGCCGGTGAACATCGACACGATCGGGTGTGTGGATACCAGACCGATCAACAGCCGCGCTCCCGTCCCGGAATTGCCGAGATCCAATACATCCGAGGGCTCCGCGAGGCCGCCGACCCCAACACCGTTGACTCGCCAAACTCCATCGGCGCCGCGCTCCACCTCCGCGCCCAACGCGCGCATGGCGGCGGCGGTGCGCAAGACATCCTCACCTTCCAACAATCCGTGAATCGCGGTTTCGCCGATGGCCAGCGCGCCGATCATCAGGGCGCGGTGCGACATCGACTTATCGCCGGGCACACGCGTGGTGCCGCGCAGCGCCGCGGCCGCCGCCGCCGTGAGTGCATGGTCGCCGTGGGGGCTGTTTACGACGCCGACCGCGCTTTTTCCGTCATTTGACATGGCAATCCCAGACCCGCGGCCCCATTTGTAGGGGCGCGAGCGACGCACATCTAACACGAGATCGACGCGAAGCCAGTCGTTTTCATTGCCGTTTTCCGAGGGCACACGTCAAGACAGACCGTTTGACAGGTGCCACCAGAACATGGCAATTGGCAGCCCGATCTGAATCCGGCGACGGAGTTGGAGACTAAGCCTTGGTGAAACCGGAATGGGGCATCAAGCGGACCTGCCAGAGCTGTGGCGTCCGCTTCTATGACCTGAGACACGATCCCATCGTCTGCCCGAAATGCGAGGCGGTATTCGACGTCGAGGCGTTGCAGCGTCCGAAGCGCCCGCGCCCGGCCGCGCCCGTCGTCGCGGAGATCGCCGTCCAGCCGGCCGTCGTGAGCGAGGCCATCGACGAAGTCGAGGCGGTCGACGAGGAGGCTGGTATTGAGGAAGAAGAGGCCGAGGCGGTTATCGAAGATACCTCGGATCTCGGCGAGGACGAAGACGACATGGCCGAGGTGATCGACAAGGTCGAGGACGAGGACGAACGGTAGCGCCCGCGCGCTTTCGGCGGATTTTCTCCTTGCCTCGCCGGAAGCGATCTACCATTTTCAGAATACGGTTTTCGCCGAAGCACGCTGGTGCCGGGCGCGTCTTTATGGGGCCATAGCTCAGCTGGGAGAGCGCCTGAATGGCATTCAGGAGGTCGTCGGTTCGATCCCGATTGGCTCCACCAAATCACAGTCCGCAATACAGGGGGCCTTGCCGGCGGCGGCGAGGCCCCTTCGTCCTTCAGCCGATGGGCCGAATGTGCCGCGCCCCTTTTTGCTAACCGAAAAGTAACGTCTTTGGCCGATAGTCGCTGCGGCGAGATTGAAAATAATCTCGTGGAGCCTAAATAATCCTGCAGGTGACGCCTGCGGGGCCACCAGAAAGGGGGCCAAAATGGACCCAGAACGGAATGAGACGACAATCGACAGCCACGCCTTCCAGGCGCTGTCGCCGCAAGACTTCGCCGCACTCGGGGTCGATACCATTGCCTATGTCAAAGCGGTCATGGTCGACGACAAGGCCGGTTTCGCCATTCACGCCGCGGACGGAAGTCCCGTCGCCGTAATGAACGACCAGGAGGTAGCCTGGGCGGCGGTTCGTCAGAACGGGCTTGAGCCGCTCAACGTGCATTGATCGCGGTATCTCGGCGCACTGGCGGCCGAGATCACGCCAGCAGATTTAGGTCGTTGCCTCTGCTGGCCGGGGAGACGGTGCGCGTATAAGCGAAGGTGGCTTGGCTCGCTTCGCCTGATTTCGACGCTGTCGGCGCCGATACCGGCCCCTCTCCCGGACGAGTGTCAGTTGCATTCGGCTGCTCGCTGGCGGCGCGGTCTTTGCGCATTTCCGCCTCCGCCTGGGCCTTGATTTGGGAGGCCAAGGCGGCCACGGATCGATCGCCCATGGAGGGACTAATGGGCGCAAGCGCGGCGCGTCGAATCTGGTCCATCTTGCGCGCCGTGGCTTCGGGATTCCCCGCCACCGGCGTGACGTCGATCGCAACCTCGCCGCCAACGGCGTAGAGCTTTCCGTCGGGACCCTTCAGATATTGAAAGACCGGGGCGCCGCCAAACGGGCCGGCGATCGATTTATGGGCCTGCTCGTGGGCGCGGACCTCGGCGTCGCGCTTCTTCATGCGACTGACGTCGCGACGCTCTTCTTCGGTTAATCCCGTGGCATCGGTCGTTTTCTCGAGCGGCCTCCGGCCGGACCCATCGGCGGAGTCGGAATCGCTGCCCGGCTTGGCGTCCTGCGCGGACACTTCGGCGACTGTGTTGAGGGTGGTTTCGCCCGATGCCGTGGGGTCGGCGGGAGGTTGGTTCTTGGCCAACGCATCGTACGCGCCGGGCGAGACGTCAACGCGATCGGATGGGGAAGAATTGGTCTGAGTTTGGCTTCGGCTGGCCGCCGCTTCAGCGGGCGAGACCGCGGATTTCAGCGCGGGTCGGCCCGTCGCCGACCCGGTCCGGAGCGCCAATCCGCCGCTGTCGGCCAATGCGCCAATCATGGCGACACACCCGGCACAACCCCGGGCACGGCAGCGCGACCTAAAACATTGTAACTTCCGTTAGACACGGGATTTCTTCCCCCGCCGCCGATTCTGGCGACGTTCTTCCCTACTTCAGGGAAATGCTAGCCATCCTGGCGGTCCATGTCAAAACATGGGCCGGCTGAATTAGGCGGCGTGGCTGGCGGCGGGCTCGGTCAACAGGGCATAGAGGGCTTCCGGCGTCTCCGATCCCCGTAGCTTTTCGCATACCGAACGGTCGCGGAGGAGGCGCGACACCCTGGCCAGGGCCTTAAGGTGGTCCGCGCCCGCCGCTTCCGGGGCCAAGAGGACAAAAATGAGGTCCACCGGGCGCTCGTCGATCGAGTCGAACTCTATCGACCGATCGAGTCGAGCGAACAGTCCATAAAGCCGGTTGAGATCAGGCAGCTTACCGTGCGGGATGGCGATGCCGCCGCCGACTCCGGTGCTTCCGAGCCTTTCGCGTTCAAGCAACACGTCGAATATCGTGCGCTCGTTGAGACCGGTAATTTCCGCGGCGCGCCTGGAGATTTCCTGCAATGCCTGCTTTTTGCTCGTGGCATGCAAATTGGAAATGACACTTTCGGGAGTCAACAATTCGACGAGTTCCATTCGGGCCTCAGGATTGACGGACCGATGATGAATTTCCCAGCGGATCCACCCAGCCGACATTGCCGTCATGGCGCCGATAGACCATGTTCAGCCCGCCATGGGCATCGTTGCGAAACAACAACGCCGTGAGGTCGGCCAAATCGAGCCGCATGACGGCGGCGGCGACGGTCAGCCTCGGAATTTCCGACTCCATTTCGGCGATCACGGCCGGCACGTGTTCCCCGATTTCTTTATTTTCTTCCCCGATTTCGGGATTTTCCGGGGATTCGGCGGCGATGACATAATGGGCGGCGGGGTAGGGATCGGGTGCGCCTGACTCGGCGGCCGTGGCGCTATCGCGGTGACGATCCCGCAACCGCCGTTTGTGGCGGCGCAGTCTTGTCGCCATCCGGTCGGCCGCCATGTCGAAAGCGCCATGGGCCTCGGTCGCCTCGGCGTGGCTTTGGGCGAGCATATCGCGCCCGAAATGAACCGAAATCTGACAGCGATAGAAATGGCGGACACGCTCGAAGCCCACCGTGGCATCGATGCCCGTGCCGAAATATTTCTCGACGATGGCGGAAAGCTCGGCAATTACTCGGCCGCGGAGAGCGTCGCCGACGTCAAGGTGCTTGCCGCTGACGGAAACCTGCATTCGCCAATTTACATGGTGGTCATTCGTCCTACGGCACGCCGGCCGGGGACGAACGGAAGGCCGCGAACATAGGCGCCGGCGCCGGGGGAGTCAATAGCACCTCAAGTATGCCGCACCCTCGCCAAGGATCGAGATCAAAGACCCACCGATTTTTCTCGGCGACGCTGAACGGAGGATGGAATACCCAACGCCTCCCGATATTTAGCGACGGTGCGCCGGGCGATGTCGACTCCGTCGCGGCGCAGGATATCGACAATCCCGTCATCGGACAGGACGCCATCGACCAACTCATGGTCGATAAGCCCGCGGATGCGGTGCCGGATGGCCTCGGCGGAATAGGCCTCGCCGCCGCCGGAGCTGGCGATGGCCGTGGTGAAGAAATATTTGAGCTCGAACAACCCACGCGGCGTGGCGATGTATTTGTTGGTCGTGACGCGGCTGACGGTGCTTTCGTGCATGGAAATGGCGTTGGCGATATCGCGCAGGACCAGGGGCCGCAGACCGCTCACGCCGTGCCGAAAAAATCCATCCTGTTGGGCCACGATTTCGGAGGAGACCCGCAATATCGTGTTGGCGCGTTGATGCAGGGCCTTCACCAGCCAATTCGCCGATTGCAAACGTTCGGCGAGGAACTCCTTGACCGCCTTGTTCTTGGCCTGGCCGCTAACGGTCGCATAATAACGCTGGTTGATGAGCACGCGGGGCAGCGTTTCCTGGTTCAACTCCACCAGCCAGCCGCCACCGGGCTGCGGCCGCATGAGCACGTCGGGGATCACGGGCTGGGCGACCGAAGAATCGAAAATCAGGCCGGGTTTGGGGTTGAGGGCGCGAATTTCGGCGACCATGTCCGTCAGGTCCTCGGACGAAACCCCGCATAGTCGCAAGAGCGTCGAAGCGTCTCGGCGCGCCAGCGCGTCCAGATTGTCGAGCAAGGCCGCCATCGCCGGGTCGAGCCGGTTACGTTCCTTCAGTTGAAGCGCCAGGCACTCTTTCAGATTGCGGGCGAAAATGCCGGGTGGGTCGAAACACTGAAGCCGATCGAGCACCGCCAGGGCCTTCTCCAAAGAGCAACCCATGGCTTCGGCGACCTGGGCGGGATGCTCCTCCGCCAGGTATCCCGATTCGTCGATCATATCGACGAAATTGGCGCCGATCAGCCGGTCGACGGGGTCGACGAAATCCACGTTGAGTTGGTCGAACAAATGGTCGCGCAAGGTCGCCTGGCGCGTCAGCGTATTTTCGAGATCGCCACCGCCTTCGTCGAAATCGCCGTGACCGCCGCCGCCGCCCCAGCGCGCCACTCCCGGATCAAAGCCGCTTCCCTCGTCCGACCATAGATTCTCGAAATCGGTATCCAGCGGGGCCTCGCCGCCGCGCTCATTGCGGTTGTTGGGGTCGACGGTGTCCAGGAGCTGCGGCTCCGGCGGACCTTCCCAGGTCCCGGTTTCCACCGGCGCGGCCTCGGCGCCGTCGGGTTCGTCGCGTTCGATCAGCGGGTTTTGTTCGATTTCCCGTTCGACATACTCGCTGACCTCGACGTTGGACAATTGCAGCAGCTTGATCGCCTGCTGCAGTTGCGGCGTCATCACCAAGGACTGGGTCTGGCGAATGTCGAGGCGGGTGGTCAGCGCCATGGGTGGCTCAGAGGCTGAAGCGTTCGCCCAGGTAGACGCGCCTCACATCCTCGTGGGAAACGATTTCGGCGGGGACGCCTTCCATGAGAACGCGGCCGTCATGCAGGATGTAAGCGCGATCGACGATGTCGAGCGTTTCGCGCACGTTGTGGTCGGTGATCAACACGCCGATGCCGCGATCCTTCAGGTGGTAGACCAAATCGCGGATATCCGACAGCGCGATCGGGTCGATGCCGGCAAGCGGCTCGTCGAGCAAGATAAAATGGGGCTGGGTGGCGAGCGCGCGGGCGATCTCCACGCGGCGGCGCTCCCCGCCCGACAAGGCCAATGCCGGCGTCCGGCGTAAATGGGTCAACGAAAAATCGGCGAGCAATTCATCGAGCACGGATTCGCGCCGGTCGGCGTCGGGCTCGACCACCTCGATCGACGCACGGATATTGCTTTCCACGGTCAGCCCGCGAAACACCGAGGGCTCCTGCGGAAGGTAGCCGATACCCAGCCGCGCCCGCCGATACATGGGCAAATCGGTGATGTCCTGGCCGTCGAGTTCCACGGTGCCGTAATCGGGCTGGATCAGGCCGATCATGATGTAGAAACAGGTCGTCTTCCCGGCCCCGTTGGGGCCCAGCAGCCCGACCGCCTCGCCGCGCCGGACCGTCAAACCCACATCGCGGATGACCGGGCGCTTGTTGATGCGTTTGCCCAGATTACGCGCCACCAGACCGGGATTGTCGGCGACCAATCGCGGGCCGGGCCGCGCGTTGTCCGCTTTCTCGGCCTGAGCGGAACCGGGGGAGGCCGGTGTCTTGTTCATCGCCGAGGCGCCGGCGGCGGTGGGGCGCCGCCACTCTGGGGCGGCACGAGCAGCCCTCTGACCCGCTGATCGCGGCTCATCAGGCGGCTCACCCCGGTGTTGAGATTAACTTCGGCGTAATCGCCGTTGAGTTGATTGGGTCCGCGCGTGATCTTCACGCCGCCGGTGAGCGTGGCGATGCCGCTTTTGGGGGCGTAGACGCCCTGATCGGCGCGCACGAATTCTGTCGCCGTGGCGACCTGGACGTTGCCTTGCACGTCGACGTGGTCGAGTTTGGCGGAATCGCCGTCATTAACGAAATAGGCGGTAATCAGGTCGGCGCGCAGCTTGCGGCCTTCGCTGGTCGCGACGGCGTTGCCGCGGGCCACGGCGATACGGCGTTGTTCCCAATATTCGAGGCTGTCGCGGGCGGTCAGCGTTTCGCGCGGCGTGGTGAAGGTGATGTCGCGTCCGGTCAGCACCAACACGCCCTTTTCGACGTCATAAACACCGCGGTCTCCGCGCGCTTGTTGCGTCGGGGTCGCGATGCGGACGGCGCCTTCGGCCTCGATGCGCGCGATTTCCGTGCTGCCATCGGGTTTGGTTCGGTAATGGGCGGTGAGTGTGTCGGCGCTGACGGTGGTATCGCCCTGCACGGCGCGGGCATCGCCGCGGGCAATGTAGGTCTGCGAATCGCGCCGCCACTCGATGCCTTCACTGGCGTAGATTTCAACCGGCTTGTCGGTTTTTGAGCCCAGGCTGATGTTCTGGGCCGCGGCGTCGCCGGTCGCATGGGCCATCGCAAGCGCCAGGGACAAAGTGATGGCAAGCGCACGCCCTCTCATCGCGCCGCTCCGGCCGGTGCGGCCTGGAAGACCAGGCGGGCCTTGCCCGTGAACAGGATACGCTCGCCCTTGTCGAACAGGCGAAAGCCCTCGGCCTCGATCATGCCCGCCGGGCCATGGCCGCTAACCGCTTCGTTGCCTTGGGCGGTGCCGGCGGCGAGGTCGATGGAAGCGCGACTTGTGCTGACCTCGTAGCCCTGATCGTGGAAAAGGCTCACCGAGCCCAACAGTTCCAGCGATTGCGCCTTTTGGTTATAGGCGCCTGCCTCCGCGATCAATGCGAGCCAGGTGCCGTTCGACAGCGTGATGTCGGCTTTCGGGTCCTGGAGGTTGAGGGTTTCGTCGGTGGTCGAGGCCTGGGTCGCGGCGGCGGCGGTGACGGCAAAAGGCTGATTGTTGGCGTCCACGCCGGTGTAGCGCGGATTAACCAGCCGCTGATCCTGGAAATCCTCGATGCCGACACGCATGGGAGTCAGGCGAAAGCGGGAATTGTTCGGATTGAGCTGCGGCCACAGAAAGACGAGCATGACGAGTCCGGCCGCGATCGCCGGCAGCGCCAGCTTCAGGAAGGAAACCCAAAGGCTGTAGCCGACATTGACGCGGCGGGGGGCAAGGGTGCCGCTCTCCTGCCAAAGTCCGGCGGGCGGCCTGGATGATTGCTCGGTCGCGGCTTCGGTCATGGGTTGTCCATCACGCCACGCCTGCCCGCAGGCAGTCATGGACATGAAGGATGCCGACCGGCCGGCGATTGTCGACCACGAACAGGCTGGTGATGGAGCTGGAATTCATCAGGCCGAGCGCCTCGGCGGCCAGGGCTTGCGGGCGAATGGTCCGCGGCCGTTCCGTCATGATCGCGCCGGCCTTCAGGTCGAGAAGACCGGGCGACATGTGCCGGCGCAAATCGCCATCGGTGACGATGCCCAGCAGCGTGCCCTCCGGGCCGACGATGCCGACGCAACCGAAACGCTTCGCCGTCATCGTCAACAACGCCTCGCTCATGGGTGCGTCGGGACCGATGACCGGCAGCTCCGCGCCCTTATGCATGATGTCGGCGACCCGCAGCAATTGCCGGCCGAGTTTGCCGCCGGGGTGCAAGACCTGGAAATCGTCGGCGGAAAAACCCCGCCGCTCAAGCAACGCCACGGCCAGCGCATCACCCAAGGCCATCATCATGGTCGTGGAGGTCGTCGGCGCCAGGCCCAGCGGGCAGGCTTCCGGGCTCGGCGGCAGGATCAGCGCGACATCGGCGGTCTCGGCCAGCGAGCTGTCACCCCGCCCGGTAATCGCGACCAAAGGGATGGCGAAGCGGCGGGTGTAGTCGATGACCGCGGACAATTCCAAGGTCTCGCCGGAATTGGACAAGGCCAGAACGGCGTCGTTCGGCGTAATCATGCCCAAATCGCCATGGCTGGCTTCCCCGGGATGGACATACAAAGCGGGTGTGCCGGTGGAGGCCAACGTCGCGGCGATCTTGCCCGCGACATGCCCGCTTTTGCCCATGCCGGTGACGACGACGCGGCCGGAGACGGCGAACAACCGGTCGAGAGCCTGCTCGAACCGCCCGTCGAGCGTCTCGGCCAGCGCGGCGATGGCGTCGCGCTCCATGCGCAGGACGCGATGGGCCGCGCTTAGGTCGATCTCGGTCCGGGAGGTTTGGGCGGCCTTCATGATCCCCTTAATTGGCCAAGGGCTGCGCGGCCGATTCCCTCGAATCGAGGCCGCCAACGCAAAAACTATGCCGAAACCAAGAGACCGTCAACGCTCGCCTGCCGCCGGGGGCGGTCGGGGCCACCCTAATGCGCGAAGATGTCCTCTTCCGCCCAGCCGGCGAGATCGAGGTCGGCGCGGTGCGGCAGGAAGGAAAAACAGGCCTCGGCCAGGGCCGTGCGGCCTTCGCGCGCCAGCATCTCGTCGAGCTTGCGCCGCAATGCATGGAGGTGGAGGACATCGGTGGCGGCGTATTTGAGCTGCGCCGGGGTCAGCTCTTCGGCGCCCCAATCGGAGCTTTGCTGTTCCTTCGATAGATCGACGCCCAGTAGATCCTTGCAAAGGTCTTTCAGGCCGTGCCGGTCGGTGAAGGTTCGGACCAGGCGCGAGGCGGTACGGGTGCAGTAGACCGGTTGCGCCAGGACGCCCAGATTGAGGCGGAGGGCGGCCAGGTCGAACCGGGCGAAATGAAACAGCTTGGTCACGCCCGGATCGGCGAGCAGCGCGCCCAGTCGCGGTGCTTCGTAGTAATCGCGCGAAAACCGCACGACATGGCATTTGCCGTCGCCGGCGGAAAGCTGCACCAGGCAAAGGCGATCGCGATGCGGCTTGAGCCCCATCGTTTCGGTATCGATCGCCACCTCGCGCCCGAGGTCAAGACCGGCGGGAAGATCGCCGCGATGAACTTCGACGTTCACGGTCAGGTTCGATCCATGAACGGCGCCGCCGGGAAACAAGCGGATCGCGGGAATGGTGCCCAGGAGAAGACTCGAACTTCCACAACCTTTCGGTTACTAGAACCTGAATCTAGCGCGTCTACCAATTCCGCCACCAGGGCATATTCCGGCTTTCCCACAATCCTCGGCCAGGGTCGGCGCCGAGGAAGCGGACTGGTTAACTCCAGCCGCTGGCCGGTGTCAACCGCCACGCCGCTGTTATATATAGGAACAGCCCCGGCGTCCTTTCAATGAATCGGGATGCCGGACACAAGACGGGGGAACGTCATGGCGACGCGGCGGGCAACGGTTTTCGGCGGGTCGGGGTTCATCGGCCGCAATCTGATTCGGCGCCTGGCGGCGCAGGGCTGGCTGATCGCCGCCGCCGAGCGCGATCCGGTCCGCGCGGAATTTTTGCGCCCGATGGGCGGCGTCGGCCAGATCGTCCCGATCGGCGTCAACATCCTCGACGAAACCGCGGTGGCCAGAGCCGTCGCCGGCGCCGACGTCGTCGTCAATCTGGTCGGCATTCTTTACGAAAGCGACAAATACACATTCGACGCGGTCCATCGCGCCGGGGCGGAGCGGATCGCGAGGCTGGCGCGGGTGGCCGGTGTGCGTCGGGTGGTTCACGTTTCCGCCTTGGGCGCCGATGTGCGCTCGCCGGCGCTTTATGCGCGGACCAAGGCCGCGGGCGAGGCCGCGATGCGTGCCGCGTTCCCGGAGACCACGATATTGCGTCCCTCGATCGTCTTCGGGCCGGAGGATCAATTCTTCAATCGTTTTGCCGGGATGGCGAGGTTGTCGCCGGTGCTGCCGCTGATCGGCGGCGGCCGGACCCGGTTTCAGCCGGTCTATGTCGGCGACGTCGCCGCCGCGATCTTCAAATGCCTGGACGATCCGGCCACGGCGGCGCGGGTCTATGAACTCGGCGGGCCGCGTGTTTATACCTTCCGCGAATTGATGGAACTGACGCTTGCCCAAATCGGGCGGCGCCGCTGCCTGGTTTCCCTGCCCTTCGGCCTCGCGCGGTTCGAGGCGCGGTTCTTGGAGCTTCTGCCCAAGCCGCTGTTGACCCGCGATCAGGTTGAATTGCTCAAGCGCGACAATATCGTCGGGCCGGGCGCCGCGACGCTCGCCGATCTCGGCATCCGGGCGACGGCGGTGGAGGTGATTCTTCCGACCTATCTCGATCGGTTCATGGTGCCCGGCCGCCTCGCGCGGCTGCCGGACTGACCGCCGCCTAGTACTCGCTCGCAGCGTTCCCCGCTACAGGCGCGGAGCCTGCGACCCTCGCGATAGTCGGTACTAGGGCAGATAGATCCAGACGAGCAGGCCGCCCCCAAGAATCAGCCGATAGACGACGAAGGGCGTGAAGGTCGCGCGGCGCAGCCAGCTCATCATGACGGCGATGGTGATGAGGCCGGCAACGGCCGCGATTCCGCCGCCGATCATCGCATCTTGCATCTGCGAAAGATCGCCGCCGCGGTAAAGCTTCAACCCCTCATACAGCCCGGCCGCGGCGATGGCCGGAACCGACAGCAGCAGGGAAAACCGCGCCGCCTCGAACCGTTCATAACCGAGGATGCGTCCCGCGATCATGGTAATGCCGGAGCGGCTAGTTCCCGGGATGAACGCCAAGGCCTGGGCAAGGCCGATGAAGACGGCATGGCCAATGGTTAGATGCTCCATGCGGTTGATGGTCAGGCCGAGGCGGTCGGCGACGTAAAGGACGACGGCGAAGACAACCATCGTCCAGGCGACGACGGTCACCGATCGCAACGCATCGCCCACCCACAATTCCATGGCCAGCCCCATCGCGAGGGCGGGTATCGTGGCGACCACCAGACCCCATACCAGCCTCGACCCGAAGCTTCGGCGCCCGCGCAGGATGTCGACGACTCCGGTCAAGACCGAGCCCACGTCCCGCCAAAAATAGACAAGCACCGCCACGAGCGTGCCGACATGCATGGCCACGTCCATCGGCAGACCCTGATCCGGCCAACCCGTCAACTGCGGAACAAGGATCAGATGGCCGGATGAGCTGATCGGTAGGAACTCGGTCACGCCCTGGATGACGGCCAGGACGATGATTTGCAGCAATGCCACGTCAGCCCCCGATGTGGACCTCGCCCGGCCCGCGCCAACGCCGATTTGCGGCGCCAGCGAATACCCTTCAGTCGGGCGCGGCGCTTATAACATCGGGCCGACACCGGCGACAGCAAGGATTTGTCGCATGACCCGCCGAGGGCGTCGGACTCTCGATCGATCAACCGTCCTGACCGTGACTCCGCGAATCGACGCATTTCGTCAATTCCCAGCATTTTTGTGGCAGATGCGACGAGACTCGGTATAAGACTTTGCTGGTATGCCGCCAGTGACTTTGGGGTGGCGTACGCTGTACAGCGGTCGCCGCCGTCACGAGCGAACCGCGTTCATTCATGGAGGGGACATCATGATTACGCTCAATGTGAACGGAAAGAATTACAACGTCGATGTCACGCCCGACACGCCGTTGCTGTGGACCTTGCGCGACAACATGGGCATGACCGGCACGAAATATGGCTGCGGCATTTCCGAATGCGGCGCCTGCACGGTTCATGTGAATGGCCAAGCCAAACGGTCTTGCGTCACCCCGGCCGGTTCGGTCGTCGGCGCGCAGATCACCACCATCGAAGGCCTGTCGGCCGACAGCAGCCACCCCGTCCAAAAGGCGTGGATCGAGCTGGACGTGCCGCAATGCGGCTACTGCCAATCCGGCATGATCATGGCGACGGCGGCGCTTCTCGCCCGTAAGCCGAAGCCGACCGATGCCGACATCGACAAGACAATCACGAACATCTGCCGCTGCGGGACGTATCAGCGCATCCGCGCCGCGATCCATCTCGCCGCCAAAAACACGAAATCCTAAGGGAAAGCATTCACATGACCAATCGATTGGAAATGAACCGCCGGCAGTTCGTCGTCACGACCGCCGCCGTCGGTGGTGGCATGGCTCTCGGCGTGCGCCCGGCCGGCGCGCAGACCGCCGCGGACATCGAGATCAACCCCTGGGTTCTGATCGCCGCGGACGGCACCGTGAGCGTCCGTGTCGGCAAGACCGAGATCGGCAATGGCGCGGTTTCGACCTTGCCGATGATGGTGTGCGAGGAACTCGGCTGCGATTGGAACAAGATCAAGGTGCTGGCGGCCGAGCCGAATTGGGATATGAAGAACAACAACGTCTTTGCCGGCAAGATCGGCGCGCGCAACTTCAATTCCAACCGTTCGTACCAGAGCCTCGAGCAGTTTCAGCAGGCCGGCGCCAGCGTTCGCGAACGCCTGAAGGCCGCGGCCGCGAGGAACTGGAACGTCGGCGTCGCCGACCTCACGGTCAACAACGGCGAGGTGATTCACGTGGCGTCCGGGCGCAAGGCCGCTTTCGGCCAACTCGCCGCGCAAGCCGCTCAGATCAAGCTCGACAAGGAACCCGCGGTCAAGGCTCCGGACCAATGGACATTCCTCGGCAAGGCGCGGGCCCCGCGCACCGACGTCAAGGGCAAGGTCGACGGCTCGGCGGTGTTCGGCCTGGACGTGAAGGCGCCGAACATGCTCTACGCCGCGCTCCGCCAATCACCGGTGATGGGCGGCAAGCTGCGGAGCTTCGACTTCAATGCGATCAAGGACCGCCCAGGGGTCCATAGCGTCGTCGTCGTCGATCCGAGCGAAGCCCGGCCGAAGACCGATCTCAAGACGCTTTATGCCGAGCCGGCGCCGCAAAGCGCGGTCGCGGTCATCGCCGACAGCTTTTGGCACGCCAAGAGCGCCCTCGATGTGTTGCCCGTTCAATGGGATGACGGTCCGGGTGCCAACACCAACAGCGAGGACTTCTTCAAGACGGCGATCGCCGCGGTCAATCGGGGCGGCGGCACCGTCAACCGCAAGGAAGGCGATCCGCTCGCCGTGATCGCCAAGGGCGGCAAGCTGGTGGAGGCCACCTATCAGGCACCGTTCCTCGAACATGCGTTAATGGAACCGTTGAACGGCACTGCACTCGTCACGGCCAACAATGTTGAAATGTGGATTTCGACCCAGGCGAGCCAGAACGTCATGCTCCTCGCCGCCATCGAAACCGGCGTGCCGCTCAACAATGTCGTGGTCCATGCCGCCAATGCCGGCGGCGCCTTCGGCCGCCGCATCTTCGGCGACGATGCCCGCATGGTCGTCGCGGTCGCCAAGAAGGTGCCGGGACGTCCGGTCAAGGTCATCTGGTCGCGCGAAGAAACCACGCGCCAGGGCCGGTTCAATCCGTTTTCGGTGGCCAAGCTGCAAGCGGTCCTCGGCGCCGACGGTCTCCCCGAGGCCATGGTCATCCGCATCGCGGGGCACACCCCTTCGACTGGCGTGCTGATCGACACTCCCTATGCCTCGGCGATCCCCAACTTCATGGTCGAATCGATCCCGACCAACACACACCTGCTGACCGGGCCGTGGCGCGGTCCGGGCTACAACACCAACGTGTTCTTCCTGGAGTCCTTCGTCGACGAATTGGCGCACGCGGCCGGCAAGGACCCGATGGACTATCGCCGCAGCTTGTTCGCCAAATGGAGCGATCCGGCCTGGCTCAAGGTTCTCAACGAAGCGGCCGCCAAGGGTGAATGGGGTAAAAAGAACCTGCCCAAGGGCACAGCCCAGGGTTTCGCCATCGGGGCTTGGCCGAACAGCAAACCCAACGACGCCTCGATCATCGCCAATCTGGTTCAAGTAACGGTCAGTACCGATGGCAGCGTGAAGGTGGATACTGTCGACATCGCCTTCGACACCGGCAAGGTGCTGCATCCCGACGGTATCACCGCCCAGTTCGAGGGCGGCACCATCATGGGCATCAACAAGACCCTCAACGAGGAGCTGACCGTTCGCAACGGTCGGGTCGTCCAAGGCAATTTCGACGACTACCCCATGGTTCGCATCGCCGATACTCCGACGATCAAGGTTCATTTCGGCGGGCTGACCGGCGGTGCCAAGCTGACGGAGGCGGGCGAGCCGCCCATCGCTCCACCCGCGCCAGCCATCGCCAATGCGGTCTTCCGCGCGACCGGCAAACGCATCCGCGCGCTGCCGTTCCGCAATCACGACCTGAGCTGGAGCTAGTACGGGCGGGCAAATAAGAGAGAGCGGCCGAGGTTATCGGCCGCTCTCTAACTTGCCCACGCGGAGTTTACCACGAGGCCAGAGACTCGCGATGCGGAGCCATGGCATTATGCTGCCCACCATGCAGACCGCCGGGCGGCGGGTGCGGGGGCTTTGCCTGTGAATCTGAGGAGAGACGATATGGACCGGCATTTCTGGAAGGGCTGCGTGGGGGCGGCTCTGCTTATTGCGGCAATCGCGGCGCCCACACCGGCCGCGGCGCAGTTCGTGACTTTCAGATTCGCCGCCGGTCAGGAAGGCGGCGTCTGGATGGCCCTTGCCGCCGCGCTAAAGCCGATTTGGGAAAACAATTTGTCGACGGCGGCCATTCAATGGATGCCGGGCGATGCCGCGAGCAACGTGACCGCGATCGAGGACGGCGACGCCGACCTCGCCCTCGGCAACAGCATGACAACCGCGGATGCCATCGAAGGACGGGCGCCCTTCAAGAAGAAACACACCAATGTGTGCCAATTGGCGGTCCTCTATCTTCATGCCTTGCATGTGCTGGCGTCGCCGGAATCAAAGATCGAAACCATCGCCGATATGAAAGGCAAGACGGTTGCCGTGCCCGCAAAGGGTGAGGCCGGGGAAGTCGTCGCCCAACAGATATTGAATGCCAATGGCGTTGGCGGCAACCTCGTGAAGACCGTTGCCGCGACAACCGCCGAAGCCCTGAAGCTTCTTCGGGAAGGCAAGGTCGACGCCGCGATGGTTGGTGATGGCGTCCCGGCCGCGGACATCACCAAACTCGCCTCGGAAAAAGACATCGTCGTCGTCGGCGTGCCCGCGGACAAGATCTCGACCCTTGAACAATCCAATATGGGCTTTCTGACCGCGACGCTTCAGCCGGGCACCTATCCAAAACAGCAAAACGAGGCGCTGGCCGCAGGCTTTGGCGTGCAGCTACTCGCTCCCTGCAACATGCTGGATCGGCGGGCCTTCAACCTCACGCGTGTGCTGGTCGAAAGCTTGTCGCAGCTCACCTCCGTCGAGAAGTCGATCGAGGACACCGACAAGGGCCTGATGGGCGCGGATTTCGGTACGCCGCCCCATGCCGCCGTCGGTATCGTCCACGGCACCTGAAGGTTCCCGGGACTCGGCAGCGCACGCTGCCGAGCCGGTTCGATGGCGCGAAAGGCCGGTCGGGCTTCACCCGACCGGCCTTTTTCATGAATCTCGGTCCGGCGGGCTTCCGTCGTCCGTCAGTGAATGGCGTGGGCCGTTGCGCTAATGTTGTGGCCGTGGCTACCTTGCCCCACATACTTGTCGTTGATGACGATGGCGAAATTCGCGACCTACTGTCGCGTTTCCTAGCCAAACATGGCTTCGAGGTCACGACGACGGGTGATGGGCGCCAAATGGCCGCGGCGTTGGACGCCAGCCCGATCGATCTTGTCATTCTCGATCTGATGTTGCCGGGCGAGGACGGTCTTTCGATTTGCCGGAAGATCCGGCAGCATTCGGCCATTCCGATCATCATGTTGACCGCGATGGGCGACGAGGCGGACCGCATCGTCGGGCTCGAAATCGGTGCGGACGATTACGTTCCCAAGCCCTTCAACCCCAGGGAATTGCTCGCCCGAATCAAGGCCGTCCTACGCAGAAGCGCGGCGAAGGACCAACCCAAAGTCGGTGGCGGCACCTACCGCTTCGAGGATTGGACCCTCGATCCGCTCCGCCGCGAACTGATCGCGCCGGACGGTCGCCTCGTGAACCTGACCGGCGGCGAATTCGATTTGCTTTTTGCCTTCGTCGAGCATCCGCAGCGAATATTGACGCGCGATCAGCTCCTCGACTTGACCCGCGGCCGCAATGCGACGCCGTTCGATCGCAGTGTCGACATCCTGGTCAGCCGCTTGCGCCAAAAGATCGAGCCGGATTCAAAGGAGCCGAAATTCATCAAGACCGTGCGCGCCGCCGGCTATATCTTCGCCTCACCGGTCGTCTCATGAAAAAAACCTGGATCACCGGCAGCTTGACGACCCAGGCGATCGGCGTGCTTCTGATCGCTCTGTTGGTGTCGCATGCCGCGAGTTTGGCCTTTTATCAATTCGACCTCGCGGAAAAACTGGGTGCCACGCGCGAGGCCCAATTCGCCGAGCAAATGGTGGCGATCAAACGGCTTGTCGACGCCGCCCCCGAGCGTGATCGCGAAGGGGTGGCGCACGCCGTGGGCGGGCAGGCGATCGAGACCCATTGGGACGTTCAAAGCTTCTTGCGCGCCGGTGAACCCGCCGACGCCAATCTGGCGGACTTGCAGCAGAAACTTAAGGCCCTATTCCCGGCCGTGCCCGCGGCGGGTCTGCGCGTCGGCTATTCCTCGACCGCGGATGACGCGGCGCCGCATTTCATCTTGATTTCGGTTCAGCTCTCCGACGGCAGTTGGATCAACGCAAGCACGGCATTGCTTCAAATTCCCCATGGCACCTTCACGGGTGTCCTCGGTTCGACCTTCCTGATGGCGCTCGCCATCGTCCCGCTCGGTATTTGGCTGATGCGGGCGACAACACGTCCCTTGCGGATCTTTGCCAAGGCCGCCGAACGGCTCGGTCGCAATGTCGACGCCGAACCGGTGCCTGAAACCGGGCCCTCCGACGTTCGCCGCACGGTGCGCGCCTTCAATGACATGCAGTCGCGCATCCGCCAGCTTTTGGCCGAAAGGACGCAAATGCTCGCGGCGCTTTCGCACGACCTGCGGACCCCCATTACCCGTCTCCGGCTACGCGCCGAATTGATCGAGGATGGCGAGCAGCAAAACCGGATGTTCGCCGATCTGCGTGACATGGAGGCGATGGTCAACAGCGCACTTGCCTATCTACGCGAGGATGCCGCGGCCGAGGATGTGCGCCGCATCGATGTCTCTTCGCTGCTCGATACCATTGCGAGCGAGGCCAGCGACCAGGGCAGGCTGGTCGCCGTGGAGAAACACGCCGCTTGCGTGATCTCCGGTCGCCCACTGGCATTAAAACGGGCTTTTTCGAACCTCGTGGACAACGCCATCAAATACGGCGACACCGCACGAATCGCATTGCGCGCCGAGGGCGCCACCGCGGTCATTGCGATCGACGATACGGGGCCTGGAATTCCGGTGGATCAGGTTGAAGCGGTGTTTCAGCCCTTCATGAGATTGGAGACCTCGCGCAGCCGGGACACCGGCGGCGTCGGTTTGGGCCTGGCACTGGCGCGCACAGTGTTCCGGAGCCACGGCGGCGATGTCAGCCTGCACAATCTACCCGGCGGCGGCCTGCGGGCGCTTGTGAGGTTACCCACCGCTTAGTCTTAAGCGCCCGATCCGCCGGCGAAATAATCCAGATACACAAGGCGTCTTTAATGCCACCGCGCCTGCCAATGGCGGAGCCCCGGCGGGCAAATGAACTAGTCTCTGAGGAGGAGCCGATCGCCATGTCGATGTTGAAGTCCGCTGCGCTGGCAGCCTGTGTTGTCCTCGCGCCGTTTGCGCTGAACGCGGCGTTCATGGCCGACGACGATATTACGCCGTTTGAGGTCGACGGCTACACCACGGAGGGCCCGGTCCTTACCGATAGGAAGGGCTTCGTACTCTATACGTTCGACCGCGACACACCCGGCAAATCGACCTGCACCGGTGCTTGCGCCGAGGCTTGGCCGCCGGTTTCGGCGGCCGATTACAACGGCGGGGCAAAGGGTTTCAAGCTGTCGGTCATCACGCGCGACGATGGAACCAAACAATGGGCCTGGGAGGAGAAGCCGCTCTATCGGTACTCGAAGGATGCCAAGCCTGGAGATATCTTGGGACACAATCAGGGTAACAAGACCTGGCATGTCGTTCCGATTTCGGGACATGACATGTGAACGCATAAGGCGTTGAGGAAACAGGTGGTAGCGGCTCCACTGCGTCGCCGTAGTACCGAGACATTGGGCTTGAGCGGACCTATCGGGGCGATCTACGGCCGTCGGTTGATGCGTTTCTGGGCACCCCTGGCGGCGGTCGCGTGTGCCGCGTGCGCTTCGCCCCAGCCCGCGCATCTGCGCGATCCGCTGACGCCCCAGGCGACGATACCGGCCTTTCGGTACGAATCGGTGTTTTCAACCTACCGCCCCGCTCCCGACCAGGGATTGGGATCGTGGCGTGCGGCGAACGACGAGATGTGGCGTCTTGGCGGCCATATGGGCCATATCGAAGGCGCTGCCGCGCCCTCCGTCCCGGTCGAAAGAAGGCCATGACCAAGTTGAGCGGCAGGTGGACGATCGCGGCGGCGGCTTGGATTTTGGGCGGCTGCGCAACATTCTCGGACGATGGCGGGTTGGGCGTCGCCCGGCAGGTTGCCGGCGAGAAGATCGGCAAGGAAGTCAGGTGGATCAAGACCGAAGAGGACGCCGAATTCGTGCGCTCGCGGGTCGCCACACTGAGGGCCGCGCCCCTTACCGCCGATGCCGCGGTGCAGATCGCACTTTTGAACAATCGCGGCCTCCAGGCGAGCTTTGCCGAATTGCTCATCGCCGAGGCCGATTACGTCCAGGCGGGGAGGCTTCCGAACCCGACGTTTTCGTTCGCGCGCTTGATGCGAACCGGGGCGTTGACCGAAATCGAGCGCAGCATCGCGATCGACGTTCTCGGTGTTTTAACGATGCCGTTCGATATGCGGATCGAGGCCGAGCGTTTCAAGCGCGCCCAATATTCGGTTGCCGGCGAAGTGCTCGGTCTCGCCGCCGATACGCGCCGGGCCTATTACAACGCGGTCGCCGCGCAGGAGATATTGCGATACACCGAGCAAGCGAAGATGGCGGCCGATGCCAGCGCCGATCTGGCGGAGCGGATGCGCCGCGCCGGCAATTTCAACCGGCTGACGGAAGCGCGCGAGCGTGTGTTTTACGCCCAGGTGGCCACGCAACTGGCGCGGGCGCGGACCGCCACGATGGTCGCGCGCGAAAAACTCATCCGGCTCATGGGGTTGTGGGGTGAGGAACTGCAATTCACCGTGCCCGACCGGCTGCCGGACCCGCCGACGCAGCCCAGGGAATTGCAGAATATCGAGGCGACCGCGTTGAACCAGCGGCTGGACATCCTGGCCGCGCGCAAGGATGCCGAGGCGGTGGCGGCGGCGCTCGGCCTCACCCGCGTGACACGTTTTGTTAATGTGCTCCATGCGGGCTATTTGTGGAATCGCGTCTCCGAGGCTTCCGACGAGCCCGGGGCGGAGCCGCAGCAAACAGGCTTCGAAATCGAAATCGCATTGCCCATCTTCGATTGGGGCGGCGCGCGGACGGCCAAGGCCGAGGCCCTCTATATGCAGGCGGTCAATCGTGTCTCGGACATTGCCATCAATGCGCGGTCGGAAATCCGCGAGGCCTATGGCGGCTATCGCGCGGCGCACGAGATCGCCAAGCACTACCGCGAAGAAATCGTGCCCCTGCGCAAGGCCATCTCCGAGCAACAACTCCTGGAATACAACGGCATGTTGATCGGCGTTTTCGAGTTGCTGGCCGATGCCCGCGATCAAATCGCCAGTGTCACCGGAGCGATCGAGGCGCTGCGCGATTTCTGGCTCGCCGATGCCGACCTCGACACGGCCCTGACCGCCGGTTCTCCGGGGTCGGCCGCCGGCGGCATGACGACGGCGACCCTGCCCGGCGGGTCGGCGGGCGGTGGGCATTGACCGGGACAAGGAGCCTTCGGACATGGTGAGCAGACGGGACTTCATTCAGGCTGGCGCGGCCTTGCTTACGGCCGGTGCCGTCACCCGCTCGGCGATCGCGGCGTTGCCCGAAGCGCCGATGCAGGACTCGCCAAAGACCCAGCCGCCGTTGGTGCCGCGGGACGGACGCCCCTACAACCCCGTGGTCACGCTTAACGGTTGGTCGCTGCCCTGGCGCATGAACAATGGCTGGAAGGAGTTCCACCTGATCGCCGAGCCGGTGGTGCGTGAACTGGCGCCGGGGATGAAGGCCAATCTCTGGGGGTATAACGGCCAAAGCCCCGGCCCGACCCTCGAATGCGTCGAGGGCGACAGGCTTCGCATTTTTGTCACCAATAGGCTGCCGGAGCACACAACGATCCATTGGCATGGGATCTTGTTGCCCAACGGCATGGATGGCGTGGGCGGTCTGACCCAGCCGCAAATCCCGGCCGGCAAGACCTATGTTTACGAATTCGAGATGAAACATAGCGGTACGTTCATGTACCACCCGCATGCCGACGAAATGGTGCAGATGGCGATGGGGATGATGGGGTTCATCGTTGTGCATCCGCGTGATCCCAATCAGCATCGCGTCGATCGCGATTTCGTCTTCCTGACCAACGCTTACGACATAACGCCGGGCAGCTACACGCCACGCGTCAATACGATGCTGGATTTCAACCTTTGGTCCTGGAACAGCCGTGTGTTCCCCGGCATCGATTCGATTCCGGTGCGGCTTGGCGACCGCGTGCGTATCCGCATCGGCAATCTAACGATGACCAACCACCCCATTCATCTTCACGGCTTCAATTTCAAGATCACCGGCACCGATGGCGGCTGGGTACCGCCCGCCGCGCAATGGCCGGAGACGACGGTGGACATGCCGATCGGTTCGCTGCGCGCCCTCGAATTCGACGCCGACGCGCCGGGCGATTGGGCCTTCCACTGTCACAAATCCCATCACGTCATGAATGCAATGGGCCACGACGTTCCAACGATGATCGGCGTCGATCATCGCGGTGTCGCCAAACGTATTATCTCGCTTGTCCCCGACTACATGGTGATGGGCGAGCGCGGCATGGCCGACATGGGCGAAATGGAAATGCCGCTGCCCGACAACACGCTGCCGATGATGACCGGTTCGGGGCCGTTCGGTCCGTTGGAGATGGGCGGCATGTTCACGGTTGTGAAGGTGAGGGAAGGGCTGGCCCGCAACGACTATCGCGATCCCGGCTGGTACCGGCACCCGCCGGGCACCCTGGCCTATGAGTGGAAAGGCGACATTTGAGTTCTTAGATATTGGTCCAACGCACCGAATAGAGGGAGCAAGACAATGCGCGTCCGCATGTTGGTTCAGGCGGCTTTGATGGCGGCGCTTTCGACCGGCGCCTTCGCGGCGGGAACTGGGCATTCACACGACGATCACCCGCATGACGGCGCCTTGGGTCACACCGCGACCTTCGGCGAGCCCGGCAACCCAAAGGCCAAGGCACGGATCGTCCAGGTCGACATGCTCGACAACGGAACCATGCGCTTCAGCCCGGCGAAATTGACGATCAAACTGGGCGAAACCATTCGGTTCAATGTGAGAAACCGCGGCGTCGCCGACCATGAATTGATGCTGGGGACGGTTGCGGACCTTGAGGAGCACGCCAAACTGATGCAACAATTCCCGGAAATGGAGCATGCGGAGCCCTTCGCGGTTTCGCTTCCACCGGGGAAAAACGGCGTGATTCTTTGGAAGTTCACCAAGGTCGGCCAGTTCGCCTATGGCTGCCTCAAGCCCGGCCATTTCGAAGCCGGCATGAAGGGCACCATCGTCGTTAACAAATGACCGACCTGATTCGGAGAAGTTGCACACGCCTGCCGATGTCTTGAAATCACCGCGTCTTCAAACTGGAGGAATCGCAATGACGAAATTCATCTCAATGCTCGCCCTTGGGCCCATTCTTGCCCTCGGCCTGGTCTTTGGAACCCCGAATGTGGCGCTGGCCGCCGGCCCGCATGTCGATGGAGAGGTCATGAAGGTCGACATGGACGCCAAGAAGGTCACGATCAAACATGGGCCGATCGAGAGCCTCAAGATGCCCGGCATGACCATGATTTTCCAGGTCGCCGATCCCGCCATGCTCAATCAGCTCAAGGCCGGCGATGTGATCCACTTCGTGCCCGACCGCGTGAACGGCGCCTTTACCGTCATTAGCTTCGAGAAGCGGGCCGCCGCCGCTGCGGGCGCCACCGATGCGGGCAAGTCCATGCCCATGATGATGGACGGCCACAAACACTAAGTTATCTCGTGAATTCCGGGACCTTCCGGCGGTTGTGCGCCGGAAGGCTTCGGACGTGGATAGGAAAAGGCGACTTGTGAGGGGAGGAGCCGAAGATGGGCATCGCAGCATGGCGTTGGGTAACCTTGGCGGTGGTGTTGGTCGTGGCGTCCGCGTCCGGCCTCCGCGCCGAGATCATGGTCGATGAAGACATTGGCCCGCTGAGCATCCAAGAAACCGAGGCTGGGATCATCCTGGCCGACGATTCCGGCATGACGGTCTATACGTTCGACCGCGATCCGCCGAACAAGGCTACCTGCGCCGGGGCTTGTGCCCAGACCTGGCAGCCATTTCTCGCCGACGAAAAGGCGACCGCGGGTTACGGCAAACTCGATTTCATGAGGCGTGAGGACGGCAAGCGGCAATGGACCTATTCCGACAAGCCGCTCTATCGGTATGTCGGGGATCAAAAACGCGGCGATGCGAAGGGCGCGAAGGTCGAGGGTTGGAGCACGGTGACCGTGTCCTACATGATCCACTGACATGGATTATTGATCCTGGCCGTTCCGATGGCCGATTGCGTTGCGCCCGAGCAACGGGACGTGGCGGCGCATTCGTGCAGAGCCGCATGGGCCGCCTCATCCTCGATGCTGTGTCGTCATCAGCCTCATGACGGGCAACCCAGGATCGTCATGGCGGTAAAGTAAGATGACGGATGACAGCGGCATGAAAGAGCCAACGGATTCGGTATTTGGGCGCGCCGCTCTTGTTTGCTTCTCGGTTTTTGCCCTGGCGCTCGTGTACGCGTTTGTTCGGTACAATGTTGTTCGCAACGTTCCTTACGAAAACATTCCGCTTTTTGTCGCGAATAAATCGATTTCCATGACGGCCGTCATTCTCATCGGCATGTCGTTCTTGCTTGGCCACTTCGCCCGCTTTTTTCCGAAATTATTTTCTTATGATAAGCGAATGTTAAAATTCACGGGAGTAGCCGGATTTTTTATTGCGGCTTTACACTCGCTCATGTCTTTGGTCATTTTTTCGCCCGCCTACTACCCCGGCCTTTTTTCGTCCAATGGCAGGCTTAATCTTGCTGGCGAATCAGCCATGTTGTTCGGGATTATCTCATTGCTCCTTTTTTCCGCGATTTCCATTACTTCGCTAAAGTCGGTGGAAAAGGACATGAACCCGCAGCAATGGAGATTCATCCAAAGGCTCGGATATTTCGCCTATGCGATGGTACTTATTCATGTAGCGATCATTGGATGGCGCGGATGGTGGCTGCCGGAGAGTTGGCAGTACGGGTTGGCTTCGATCAGCCTTATCTCCGCGAGTTTTGTCCTCTTCGTCCTGGTCTTCCGCATGGTTGTGATGGTGTTGCCTAAGAAGCCATAGTCTCGATGTCTCGATCGGCCGCGCGGAAGGGCGCCGCGCCCGAGCAATGGAACATGACGGCGAAGCCGTGAAGAGCCACATAGACCGCGTCGTTCTTGAGGCAGAAGCGAATAGCGAGCGGCTATCGGCTTATCTCCGGCTGCTCTCCTTCCTGGTGTTGTTCGGTGTCGTCATGAGCCTCATGCTGGGCGACCTGGGGAACGTCATGGCGCCGGCCGCGGTCTCCATGATCGCCGGGATGCTGCCAGCCTATGGATTGAGCACCGCGATCGGCTTGTGGCTGGCGCATCGTGGATTTTTCCGGCCCTGGTTGCCCTGGGCATTCACGACCGCCGACGTGGCCTTCCTTGTCACCATCATCGCGCTGCTGACCTTTGGCGGAGGCATGCCCTTTACTTGGGCGTTGTCGATGCCCGCGGGCGCTCTGATTTTCCTCATCATCGCCCATGCCGCGTTGCGCCTCCGCCCCATGCTGGCTGCTTACGCCGCATTCTTGTTCGCCGCGGCCTGGGTCGCGCTCTATTCCGCCCTCGGCAACCAGCCCGAGCCGAGCATGGAAGTCATGATGCGGCAAATCCACGCGGTAGACGGCGAGGTCGTGCGTCTGCTCATCGCCGTCGTCACCGCGGCCATCCTGGCAGTCGCCGTGGCGCGCGCGCGGCGGCTTCTGCTGTTGGCCACCGTCGATGCCCGTCGCGCGGCCAATCTGTCGCGCTACCTGCCGCCCAATCTCGCGGCCGAGTTGGCGAGGGAGGGGCCGGGAGAGGGTGCCGGCCGCCGCATCGATGTGGCGGTCCTATTCGCCGATGTCCACGGCTTCACCGCGCTGGCGGAAAATATGGACCCCCACGAGGTCGCCGAATTCCTCAACGAATTTCGCCGCCGCACATCGCGGCCGATCTTTGCGCATGGCGGCACGCTCGACAAGTTCATCGGCGACGCGGTGATGGCGGTGTTCGGCGCGCCCATGCCGGGGCCGAACGCCGCGGCTTCGGCGCTGGCTTGCGCCTCCGACCTTCTCAAGGAGACGGTTGCCTGGAGCGAGGATCGACAAGGGCGGGGGATGGCTCCGGTTTCAATCGGCGTCGGTGTTCATTACGGACCGGTGATCGCGGGTACGCTGGGTGACGAAAACCGGCTGGAATACACCGTCGTCGGCGATACCGTGAACACAGCGCAGCGAATCGAACACCTGACGCGCGATGTTGGCGCCCCGCTCCTTGTCTCGGCCGAGCTGCTCTCGGCCGCGGGGGTGGCCGAAGACGACGGCCGCTGGGACGAGGTTCCGCAACAGGTCATGCGGGGACGCACACGGCCGGTCCGGCTATTCCGACTGAAATGGCCGCCAGCACCGACAACGATCGGTGCCACGCCGAGGCAAGCAGCTCAGCCGGCGGTCACTTGAACGAAGAAAAAAAAGGCCCTCTCCACTCGAGAGGGCCTTTTGGCTGGCGTCGTGCGCCGGGTATTAGCTAGTTCTTCTTGGAGGCGTCGAAACCCTTGTCGTTCTGCGGGTTGCGCTCCGCGACCTGGAGCGTAAAGACCGCGGCGTTGGGGTCGTCGGCGTCTTGCGGCGGTTTGCCGCCGACGATCACCGAATTCCACTCGCCGGTGGGGTAGCGCGAGCCTTTGACCACGCGCAGCGGGGCTTCCTTGCCCAAGACGCTGGCGATGAGATTGAATTTGTCGCCGGCGCGCACGGTCCCCGTCTTGCCGCTTTCCACCGGTGCGAGGCGGAAGGACGTGCTGATCGGGCCGTCACCGGCCATTGAATTGTAAAGGACCAACTCGTTGAACCCGACGCCGAATTGGGGATGTTTGTCATCGACAACCGAAAGAATGCGGCCGTCTTCGAAGACCCCGGCGTTGTCTGGGCGGCCGGGGGCGGTGAAGAAGGACCAGATTTCGAACTTGTCGCCGAACTTGACCTCACCCTTGTCGTCGATATCTCCGACCTTGCGGAGTACGTAAATCGCGGCGCCGCCCTTATCGCGCTGCGCGTTGTCCGATACCAGGACCTCCGCCGCATCTCGGCGGTGCCGGCTTTGGGCGTTCGACCAGACATTTCCGTTGAAGCGGGCCGATTGCAGCTGGATCGGCGCGTTGTAGGTGATTGGTCTGGCTTGTTGCGCATAGGCTTCGGCGGCCAGCAGGCCCGCCAGAGCCAAAACCAAGGTGCCGCCGAGGCGGCGCGAGAAATTCAGCATCGATGGCGCTCCCGTTTTCAACCCCAATTTGGGGCGTTTCTATTCTGATTGGCGTCTTGCGCGTACCATCTAATTATATAGAAGCAATGGCCGCAACGAAACAATGCGGCACCAGGAAGCAGTCGTTGGCAAACTCCGTGGCGGCCACCCCATGAATCCGCGGCCAGTATTGGACCAACTCCGCTGGTATGTTGCCATGGGAGCGGACGAAGCCATCGGCGACCGGCCGGTCGATCGGTTCGCTCACCGTTATCCCCGCTCGGCGCAGCGGGCAAACCCGCGGGAAGATGTGGGCTCGCTTGCGGTGGCCACCCCGGCCGTCGCGGCGATGCCCCTGTCCGATTCCCGCGCCCTCGCTGCCAGGGCCGGAAGCCTGGATGAACTCCGGGCGGCGATCGCGGCGTTCGAGGGCTGCTCGCTCAAGGCCACCGCCACTAACCTGGTGTTCGGGGACGGTAATCCCGGCGCCCGCATCATGTTTGTCG
>CANFCX010000008.1 GCA_947445225.1 Rhodospirillales bacterium | reverse complement strand
CTGGGGGTTTGGGGGCCTCGCGGCCCCCAAGGGCCTTCGGCCTGGGCTGCGCCCACCCTCACCCGGCGCGAAGCGCCGACCTCTCCCCGGGGGAGAGGTGAATCGTTAGGTATCCAGGAAGCTGCGGAGCTTCCGGCTCCGGCTCGGGTGTTTGAGCTTCCTCAGCGCCTTGGCTTCGATCTGGCGGATGCGTTCGCGGGTGACGGAGAATTGCTGGCCGACCTCTTCCAAGGTGTGGTCGGTGTTCATGCCGATGCCAAAACGCATGCGCAGCACGCGTTCCTCGCGCGGGGTGAGCGTGGCGAGCACGCGCGTCGTGGTTTCGCGCAGGTTCCCCTGGATCGCGGCGTCGATGGGCAGGACCGCGTTCTTGTCCTCGATGAAATCGCCGAGATGGCTGTCTTCCTCGTCGCCGATCGGGGTTTCCAGGCTGACCGGCTCCTTGGCGATCTTCAGCACCTTGCGCACCTTTTCCAGCGGCATGCCCAGCCTTTCGGCCAGCTCCTCCGGCGTCGGCTCGCGGCCGATTTCGTGCAGGATCAGGCGCGAGGTCCGCACCAGCTTGTTGATCGTTTCGATCATGTGCACCGGAATGCGGATGGTGCGCGCCTGATCGGCGATCGATCGGGTGATCGCCTGGCGTATCCACCAGGTGGCGTAGGTGGAGAATTTATAACCGCGGCGGTATTCGAATTTATCGACCGCCTTCATCAACCCGATATTGCCTTCCTGGATCAAATCGAGGAATTGCAGCCCGCGATTGGTGTATTTCTTGGCGATCGAAATGACGAGCCGAAGATTGGCTTCGATCATTTCCTTCTTGGCGCGGCTGGCTTCGCGCTCGCCCTGCTGCATGGTGTGGACGAGCCGGCGGAATTCGGTGATCGACAGGCCGACCTGGGCGGAGACCAACCGAATCTGATCGCGCAAGGTGTTGACGTCGGTCTTGTGTTTGGCGGCGAAACGCGGCCAGCTTTTGGAGTTCAGGCGGCTGACGCGGCCGAGCCAGCGCGGATCCAGTTCCCGTCCCTGATAACGCGCGAGGAATTCGGTGCGGTTGACGCCGGCGCTTTCGGCCATGCGCAGCAGCCGGCCCTCGAACCCGGTCAGCTTGCGGCTGATCCCGTTCAGCTGCTCGACCAGGAATTCGATACGCAGATTGTTGAGGCGAAGTTCCTTCACCTCGTCGACAAGTTCGCTTTTCAGCTTCTGGTAGGCGCGTTCGTGGGCGGGCGGCGAAATCGATCCGGCATGCAGCGCCTTCAGGCGCTTTTCCTGCATCTTTTCCAGCCGCTTCTGCTTGCCGCACATGCTGTCCAGCGCGGCCAGCACCTCGGGCTTCAGCGCCAACTCCATCGCGGCGAGCGAAAGGCTGTTTTCATCGGCGTCTTCGTCGATGACAACGGCGTCGAGTTCGTCCACCTCGGCATCGGTGGGCAAACCATCGGGCGAAGCCTCCGCGCCCTCGGCCGCCGGTGCCGCCGCCGGCTTGATCGGCAGGGGTTTGGGCGGCAGGGGCCGGGCCGCGGCATCGCCGCCATTGCCGGCGACGCCGGGCGGCAGCGTCGGCGCCGGCACCTGGCCGCCGCCAAAGGTCGCGTCGAGGTCGATGATGTCGCGCAGCAACATCTTGCCGGCGACCAGCGCATCGCGCCAGGTCACCAGAATGGCATGGGTCATCGGGCTTTCGCCCAAAGCGCCGATCATCTTTTCGCGGCCGGCCTCGATGCGTTTGGCGATCGCGATTTCGCCTTCGCGGGACAGCAACTCGATGCTGCCCATCTCGCGCAGATACATGCGGACGGGATCGTCGGTGCGGCCCAGATCGGCCTCATCGTTGCCACCGAGATCGGCCTCGGCCTGGTCCTCTGCCGGGGCGGTCTGCTCTTCTGCCTCTTCTTCGCCTTCGATGACGCTGATGCCCATTTCGGAGAGCATGGTCAGCGTGTCTTCGATCTGTTCGGAGGAAACCTGATCCGGCGGCAGCGTCGCGTTCAATTCGTCATAAGTGACGAAGCCGCGGTCGCGTCCCCGCGCCACCATCTTCTTGACCGCGCTGGTCAAGCCGTCCATCAGGGGATTTTCGCCGTCTTCGCGGCGCGCCGGAGCCTCCGCCGGCTTGGCGACCTTGGCTCCCTTGGCGGCCGTCTTCACGTCGGCCACGGTCGCGGTCTTTGTCTTGGTCTCCTTGGCGTCCGTCGCGGACTTCACGTTCGACTTAGCCGGGGCCACCTTGGTCGCCGCCGTCTTGGTCGCGGCCTTTGCCGTTGCCGGCGCCGTTGTCTGTGTCGCCGTCTTTGCCGCTACCTTGGTCGCCATGCTTGTGGTCCTGACTCGTGATTCTTTATGGGCGGACGGGCGCGGAGCGCCCGCGTGCCGCTTCGCGGCCGCGCCCTTCTGGGCGGCCGGCTTCTTTTTCCCCTGGGATGGTTCAGTGCGGGTCGGCCGCGTCTTTGCTGGCTTCGCCGACCTGCTCGATTCCCGCGCCTTCGTCTTGTCCGCTCCTGACTTTGTGCAGGTGGCTTAACCGCGCCCAGTTCCGCTCGCTTAAATCCGCGGCTAGATCGCGTTCCGCCGCCGCAATGTCGCTATCGGTTCTTCGGCGTTCCCTCAGCGCAACGATGTGGTCCCAACCCTGTCGGGCCTCCTCAAGACTTGCTTCGCTACGAACAAACGGCCACATCGTGCGGTTCGACACCGTAAACAAAGAACGCAACGTCTCCTCGAAGCCCCGTTCGAGGAGATGGCGTTCCAGCGAGCCGGCGTCAAGGTTAGGCGGCCCACCGGCGAGGTGTAGGATTTCATGGCGAAGCTTGTCAAGCTCGCCGAGCAATTCCAACCCAGCGAGCGATTCGACGACCTCACCCAACAACTCGGGATGGGAGATCACGATTGCAAGCATGACTTGCTCCTGCCGCAACGCGAATTGTTCGACATTGTGGGAAAGATTAAGCGGCGCGGCGGCGGGATTGGCCTTGAAGCGACGGCGCGAAAACCCGTCGGGCCGGCGGAAAAGCGTGTCGAGCCGGGCCTTCATTTCGCTGCGGTAATGGTCCGCGACATCGCGATCGCCGATGCGGGCGATGCGCGCCCAAAGCCCGGCCTTGAGCGCGGCCCGCCGTTCCGGCGTGGCGAAGCGGCGGCCGCCGGTTTCGGTCTCCCACACCATGTCGACCAGCGGTTTGGCGGCATCGAGCAAGCTCCGCATCGACTTGGCTCCTCCCGCGCGAACCAACGAGTCCGGATCGTAACCTTCAGGCAACGCGGCAAAACGCAGTGAATAGCCGGGCTGCAGCACCGGCAACACCGTATCGATGGCGCGCAACGCCGCCCGCCGCCCGGCCGCGTCGCCGTCCAGGCACAGGATCGGCTCCTTTGACAGCCGCCACAGCTCCCGGATCTGTGTTTCGGTGATCGCGGTGCCCAGCGGCGCGACGGCGCCGGCGAAACCCGCCTGATGCAACGCGATCGCGTCCATGTAGCCCTCGACGACGACGGCCTCGCGTTCCGCGCCGGGGCGCCCGGATTGGGCCGGCTCGGCACCCAGCCGGGCCAGGGCGAGGGCATAAAGAACCAGGCCCTTCTTGAAGATCGGCGATTCCGGGGAATTCAGATATTTCGGCTGACCGTCGCCGAGCACGCGACCGCCGAAAGCGATGACGCGGCCGCGGCGATCGGCGATCGGGAACATGACCCGGTTGCGGAAAAAATCGAAGGAGCGCCCGTCCTCCCCGCGCTTGACCAGCCCGGCCGCGATCATCGACTCCTCGCCGATGCCCTGTTTGGCCAGCGCGTTTTTCAGCGCGCTGCCTTCCGGCGCGAAGCCGAGGCGGAAGCGCGCGACGGTGTCTTCGTCGAGCCCGCGCCGCACCAGATAGTCGAGCGCCGGGCGGCCGGTCGCGCGGCGCAGCTCCGCCTCGAAGAAAACAGCGGCGGCTTCGAGCACCGAATGAAGCGAGGCCTGCTGCGCGGCGCGCTGGCGTTCCTGCGGCGAGGACGCCGGAACCTCCATCCCGGCGGCGGCGGCCAGCTTTTCCACGGCCTCCGGGAATGGCAGGTTCTCCGCGCGCATGGTGAAGCCGATGACGTCGCCATGTGCGCCGCAGCCGAAGCAATGGTAGAAGCCCTTCTCGTCGCTGACCGTGAAGGACGGTGTCTTTTCGTTATGGAAGGGACAAAGCCCGGCATGTTCGCGATTGCGGCGGGTGAGCTTAACCCGGCGCCCCACGATGTCGGACAGCGGCAGGCGGATGCGCAGCTCGTCAAGGAATTCCGGCGGATAGGCCATCGCGTTCTGCTCGCTTCATCCCGCCTCGTCCGACACGCGCGTCGAACGCCGGCAGCTAGCTCAATTTGCTTTTGACGACCGCGCCGGCCTTGGCGAAATCGAGGCGACCGGCAAAGCGCTCTTTCAACGCCGCCATGACCCGCCCCATGTCCTTGATCGATGCCGCGCCCAGCTCCGCGATCAGGGCGGCCACCGCCTCGCCGAGTTCGGACTCGCTCAATTGGCGCGGCAGGAAACTCTCGATGATGGCGATTTCGCTCGCCTCCTTTTCGGCCAACTCCGGCCGCCCGCCTTGCTCGTACAGCGCGATGCTGTCCCGGCGCTGACGCACCATGTTCTGCATCATTTGCAGGATTTCGTCGTCGGGGATGCCATCGCCGGCGCCCTTGGTACGGGCGGCGATGTCACGGTCCTTGAGGCCGGCGAGGATCAAACGCAGCGCCGAGACCGAACGCTCGTCGCGCGCCTTCATGGCGACTTTCAGGGAGTCGCTCAGTCGAGTCCGCAACATTTCCGACACAACCTACATTAACTCATTGAATTTGAATTATTTTTTCGTTTACTCGGGACTTGACGCCGCTACACGATGAGCCTATGTAAGCCCCGGCGTCAAGCTCGGCGGTCGGACCGCCGCCGACCTATCGCGAAAGGGTCAATCGAATGTCGTTCGCCGGTGCGGCGGTCCTCCCCTCACAAGCCGCCGTCCGGAAGACCGCAACCGCAGCGTTGGCGCTCGCCGACGGCTCGGTGTTCTGGGGGCGCGGCATCGGAGCGCCGGGCATCGTCACCGGCGAAGTCTGTTTTAATACATCGATCACCGGTTATCAGGAGATCATCACCGATCCTTCCTATGCCGGGCAGATCATCACTTTTACCTTTCCTCATATCGGCAATGTCGGGGCCAATCCCGACGATCTGGAAACCACCACGCCGGCCGCGCGCGGAATCGTCCTGCGCGCCGACATCACCGAGCCATCGAATTATCGCAGCCGCCAGCACCTGGACGCCTGGCTGCGTTCCTACGGACTGATCGGTCTGTCCGGCGTGGATACGCGCCGGTTGACCCGGTTGGTGCGCGACCGCGGCGCCCTCAACGGCGCCTTGCAGCACGCGCCCGATGGCGGCATCGATGCGGCGGCGCTGCAAGCCAAAGCGGCGGCGTGGCCGGGACTCGAAGGCATGGATTTGGCCGGCGAGGTGAGCTGCCGCCAGGCTTATGGCTGGGACGAGACCGGGTGGCAAACCGGGATCGGTTATGGGCGGCTGGAAAAGCCGCGCTTTAGCGTCGTCGCGGTCGATTACGGCGCCAAGCGCAACATCCTGCGCTGCCTGGCCGATGCCGGGTGCCGCGTGACCATCGTGCCGGCCGCATCCACCGCCGAAGACATATTGCGCCATAAGCCGGACGGGGTTTTCCTGTCCAACGGCCCTGGCGATCCGGCGGCCACCGGTGTTTATGCCGTCCCCGCCATTCGCGGCATCCTCGCCAGCGGCCTGCCTCTATTCGGGATCTGCCTCGGCCACCAGATGCTGGCGCTGGCGCTCGGCGGGCGCACCGGCAAGATGCATCACGGCCACCGCGGCGCCAATCACCCGGTCAAAGACCTGGAAACCGGCAAGGTCGAGATCACGAGCCAGAACCATGGCTTCGAGGTGTTGCCCGAAAGCCTGCCCGCCGGTGTTACCGTCACCCATCACTCGCTGTTCGACGGCACGGTCGAGGGTTTGAAGCTGGACGGTAAACCCGTCTTTTCGGTGCAATACCACCCCGAAGCCTCGCCCGGCCCCCGCGACAGCCGCCACCTGTTCGAACGCTTCACCGAACTCATGAAATCAGAGAAGTAATGGCTTTGGCGCAATCCAACACAATGCAGACCTATCCGCCGTCACCCACTTCCTACCCCCTCCCCCCTTGCGGGGGAGGGATGGGGAGGGGGATTCCGAGATCGTCTAGAATAACTTCATTTTGCGGAGCAATGCCCGCCGACTGCGCGGCAATCCAACCGAGGCTGAAATACGACTTTGGTCGCGGCTGCGTCGGAGGCAGCTCGAGGGCCATCGCTTCCGCCGTCAAGTCCCACTCGGGCCGTATGTCGTGGACTTCGCCTGTCTTAAGGCTCGGCTCATCATCGAGGTCGATGGCGGCCAACATGCCGAGAGCAAGACGGATTCAATGCGCACCGCTTGGCTTGAATCGCAGGGTTTCCGCGTTCTTCGATTATGGAACAATGATGTATTGCGCAATACCGAAGGCGCCCTCCAAACAATATGCGCGGCGCTTGGGGCCTTGCCCCCTCCCCAACCCTCCCCCGCAAGGGGGGAGGGGGAAGAAGAAGACCAAAAATAAGAATATTTGGCTTTTCAGTGCCTAAACGCACCGACATCAAATCGATCCTGATCATCGGGGCCGGTCCGATCATCATTGGGCAGGCTTGCGAATTCGATTATTCCGGGGCGCAGGCGTGCAAGGCCCTGCGTGCCGAGGGTTATCGCATCATCCTGGTCAATTCCAACCCGGCGACGATCATGACCGATCCGGGTCTGGCCGATGCCACCTATATCGAGCCGATCACCCCGGAAATCGTCGCCCGCATCATCGCCCGCGAAAAGCCCGACGCCCTGTTGCCGACCATGGGCGGGCAGACCGCGTTGAACACCGCCATCGCGCTGGCCCGCGACGGGACGCTCGCCGCCCATGGCGTCGAAATGATCGGCGCCAATGAATCGGTGATCGCCAAGGCCGAGGATCGGCTGCTCTTTCGCGACGCGATGTCGAAGATCGGTCTAGCGTCGCCGCGCTCGCGCCTGGTCAAATCCATGGCCGAAGGCTGGTCCGCTTTGGAGATCGTCGGGCTGCCGGCGATCGTGCGGCCATCCTTCACCCTGGGCGGCCTCGGCGGCGGCATCGCTTATAACCGCGACGAATTCGAGCAGATCGTTTCCTACGGCCTGCGGATGTCTCCGGTCGGCGAGGTGCTGGTCGAGGAATCGGTGCTCGGCTGGAAGGAATTCGAGATGGAGGTCGTGCGCGACTGCGCCGACAATTGCATCATCGTCTGTTCCATCGAAAACATCGACCCGATGGGCATCCATACCGGCGACAGCATCACCGTCGCCCCGGCGTTGACGCTCACCGACAAGGAATATCAGGCGATGCGCGACGCCTCGATCGCGGTGTTGCGCGAAATCGGCGTCGATACCGGCGGCTCGAACGTGCAGTTCGCGATCAACCCGGCCGATGGCCGCATGGTCGTGATCGAGATGAACCCGCGCGTGTCGCGCTCGTCGGCGTTGGCATCCAAGGCCACCGGCTTTCCCATCGCCAAGGTCGCGGCGCGGCTCGCCGTCGGATACCGCCTCGACGAGATGGCCAACGACATCACCGGGGTGACGCCCGCCGCGTTCGAGCCCACCATCGATTACGTCGTCACCAAGATGCCGCGCTTCACCTTCGAGAAATTCCCGGGGTCGCCGGCCTTGCTGACGACCTCGATGAAATCGGTGGGCGAGGCCATGGCCATCGGCCGCAGCTTCGCCGAATCCCTGCAAAAGGCCCTGCGTTCGCTGGAGACCGGGCTGACCGGTCTCAACGAAATCGACATACAAGGCGCCGCCGGCGGCGCAAACCGCGACGTTATCCGGGCGGCCCTGGCCGCGCCCACGCCGGACCGCCTTCTGGTCATCGCCCAGGCCTTCCGCCACGGATTCACGATCGCCGAAATCCACGCCGCCTGCCGCTACGACCCCTGGTTCCTCGATCAGATCAAGACTCTGGTCGACGCCGAGGCCGAAATCCGCGCCCGGGGTCTGCCGAATGACGCGCAGGGTCTGGCACGCCTGAAGCGGCAGGGTTTTTCCGATGCGCGGCTAAGCGAATTGTCGGGACTGGACGAGGCCGACATCGCGTCCCGCCGAGCCGCGTTTGGCATCGCCCCGGTCTTCAAGCGTATCGACACCTGCGCCGCCGAATTCCCGTCGAGCACGCCCTATCTCTATTCGACCCATGAGGGTGATGGTATCGAGCCGGCCGAGGACGAGGCCGAGGTCACCGACCGCGACAAGATCATCATTCTGGGCGGCGGTCCCAACCGCATCGGCCAAGGGATCGAGTTCGACTATTGCTGCGTCCACGCCGTCTACGCCCTGCGCGAGGCTGGGTTCGAGACGATCATGATCAATTGCAATCCGGAAACCGTCTCCACCGACTACGACACCGCCGATCGGCTCTATTTCGAGCCCCTGACGGTCGAGGATGTGCTCGCCATCGTCCGCGCCGAGGAAGCGCGCGGGCGCGTCCTGGGCGTCATTGTCCAGTTCGGCGGGCAGACGCCGTTGAAGCTTGCCCAGGCGCTGGCCGCCGCGGGCGTGCCGATCCTGGGAACGACCCCCGATGCCATCGACCTCGCCGAAGACCGCGACCGCTTCCGCAAGCTGCTCGAGCAACACGCGATCCTCCAACCGAAGAGCGAAATTGCCTACACCGAGATCGAAGCGAGGGTATCGGCCGCCAATGTTGGCTATCCGGTGCTGTTGCGCCCGTCCTATGTTCTTGGTGGTCGCGCAATGCAGATCGTTCACGATGAGCCAGCACTCACACTCTATGTCACAAGCGCGGTGAAGGTTTCCGGGAAGAACCCGGTCTTGATCGACTCCTATTTGCAGGATGCGATTGAAGTTGACGTCGACGCGGTCGCGGATGGCGAAACCGTCTTCGTAGCGGGCATTATGGAGCACATCGAAGAAGCCGGAATCCATTCGGGAGATTCAGCCTGCTCCCTGCCACCCTATTCGCTTTCCGAGGACGTCATCGCCGACATTCGGCGCCAAACCGAAAAACTGGCGCGGGCGCTCAACGTCGTCGGGCTGATGAACGTGCAATTCGCGGTGAAGGGCAAGGATGTGTACGTGCTCGAGGTCAATCCGCGCGCCAGCCGCACCGTGCCCTTTGTCGCCAAAGCCACGGGTGTGCCCATCGCCAAGATCGCGGCGCGGGTGATGGCGGGCGAGAAACTGGCCGATTTCGGTCTGAAGCCGACAAAACAGGCGCATATCGCGGTGAAGGAAGCGGTGTTTCCGTTCGCCCGTTTCCCCGGCACCGATCTCATTCTGGGCCCGGAGATGAAATCGACCGGCGAAGTCATGGGCATCGACACCGATTTTGGCCATGCCTTCGCAAAATCGCAGCTCGGCAGCGGCGTCAATCTGCCGTTGGCCGGCACGGTCTTCATTTCCGTGCGCGAAAAGGACAAACCCGCGGTGGTTGAGCCCAGCCGCCGCCTCGTGGCCATGGGGTTCAGTCTGATCGCGACCCGCGGTACGGCTCACTTCCTGCGCGATGCGGGGCTCGCCGTGCGCGAGGTCAACAAGGTTCTGGAAGGCCGCCCCCACATCGTCGATGCCATGAAAAACGGCGATGTTCAGCTTGTGTTCAATACCACCGACGGCGCCCAGGCCTTGGCCGACAGCTTTTCGATCCGGCAAACCGCGCTTTTGGCCAATATCCCTTACTACACGACCGTGGCCGGGGCGCGGGCGGCGGTGGAGGCCATTGCCGCGCTCAAGAGCGGCAGCCTTGAAGTCGCCCCTTTGCAGTCTTATTTTAAACCTTCGTTTTGATTCCTTGGCCGAGCGGCGGGGCAAGGGCCACTTGGGTCGCAGCCTTTTTTAGGGAGGGGAAAACCCTTTAAAATGAATAAGATGCCGATTACCGCCGATGGGCTGGGCCGGTTGCAGTCGGAACTCAAGCACCTCAAGACGGTCGAACGTCCGTCGATCATTCGTGCGATTGCCGAGGCCCGTCAACATGGCGATATTTCCGAAAACGCGGAATATCACGCCGCGCGCGAGAGGCAGAGTTTCGTCGAAGGCCGGGTCGCCGAGCTTGAAGACAAGATTTCGCGCGCCGAAGTCATTGACCTCAAGAAGTTGTCCGGCGGCGTCATCAAATTCGGCGCCAAGGTGACACTTTCGGACGAGGACAACGGCGAGGAGAACAAATATCAGATCGTCGGCCAGGAAGAGGCAGACATCGCGCGGGGTCTCCTGTCGATCACCTCACCGCTCGCCCGGGCGCTGATCGGCAAGAAAGTCGGCGATAACGTCGAAGTTTCGACGCCGCGCGGCACCAAGGCCTACGAGATCATCAAGGTCAGCTTCAAATAAAGGGCCGCGCCGCTACTCCACTTCGATCGGCACGCCAGGAAGATTCTTACAGGTGCGAATCGCCAGCGCCGATTTGACATGGCTGACATTTGGCGCCGCGGTCAAAACGCTGGTTAGGAATTTTTGATAATCGTCCCAATCGACGGCGACGATTTTGAGAAGAAAATCGGTCTCCCCGGCCAACATCTGGCACTCACGCACGCGCGGCCAGGTTTTCACCAGGTCCTCGAACGCCCGCAAATCTTGCTCCGCCTGGCTCGACAGCCCGACATGGGCGAAGACGGTGACGGCATAACCCAGTGCCTCGGCGCTGAGTTCGGCGTGGTAGCCCTTGATGTAACCGGCCTCCTCCAGCGCCCGCACGCGGCGCAGGCAGGGCGGCGCCGAAATCTGGGCCCGCCGCGCCAATTCGACATTGGTCATGCGGCCGGTCTCTTGCAAATCCCTCAGGATACGGCGGTCGATTCGATCAAGCTTAATGCGGCGCATTCGACGGTTCCCATGCCACTGGGCGCAATTCTATTTCAAGACGAAACAAAATTGCGAGGAGTGCGTGATCGGGTCCTCGACTTTCCGTGATCGGCCAATTAGTATCGACTCGATACTAATTACTGGAGGATCATCCCATGACCAACCGCAAACAATGGCTTGCCTTCGGCTTGGCCGCGATCATCGGCTTGATGACAATCGAGGCATCGGCGCAGCAGGCGGACAAGGTGGCCTATCCCTTCGGCTACCGGAATTGGCATCACGTTAAATCGATGGTGCTGGAACAGGGACACCCCTTGGCTAATCCATTCGGGGGCCTGCACCACGTCTACGCCAACCCCAAGGCACAGAAAGGCCTGAAATCGGGTGTGTATGAAGATGGCGCGATCCTTGTCTTCGACCTCTTCGAGACAAAGGTCGGCGGCGCCGCGATCGAAGAGGGGAAGCGCAAATTGGTCGGCGTGATGGAACGCGACGCCAAACGGTTCGCCGGGACCGGCGGCTGGGGTTATGAAGGCTTCGCCGGGGATAGCCGCGGCCAACGCCTGACCACCGATGGCGGCCTCTCTTGTTTTGGCTGCCACGCCGGGCAAAAGGACACCGCCTTCGTCTTCAGCAAAGCGCGGAATTGAGAATTGGCCACCGAGGCACGCACCGTTCCTCGCGGCGCCGCGACTCCGTCCCGCCGGACCCCAGGCCGGCGGGACGGTCCCGAAGACGTGGACGAAAACGCCGGCAGCGGCGAGCGTGTCGCGGACATGATCGAGCGGCTTGGCCGGCTGGCCCGCTTTCGGGGCCATGCCGACCGTTTGAATGCGGCGCAGTGGGACGCACTTCGCTTTCTGGCGCGGGCCAATCGCTATTCGCGTTCACCCGGCGCGATCGGGACGTTCCTGGCAACAACGAAGGGCACGGCGTCCCAGACCGTCAACGCCCTGTGCCGCAAGAAGTTGATCGACCGAACCATCGATCCGCGGGACCGGCGGCGCGTGCGCCTGGAAATTCTCCCACGCGGCCGCGAGGTTCTCGCCGGCGGCCCCGCGCACGACCTCGCCGCCGCAGCGAGCGAAATGGCACCGTCCGACCGATCGGTCTTGGTGGCCGCGCTCAACGGTCTGCTGGGCACACTTCAGCGCCGCAATGACCGGCAAAGTTTTGGACTCTGCGCCACCTGCCGTTTCTTTCGCCGAGGCGATGCCTTGGATTCGCCGGGCGGTCCCCATCGCTGCGGTCTGACCCTTGAGCCGCTGAACGACGCGGAGACCGGACAGATTTGCGCGGAGCATTCCGCCGCCGAGAAAATCGGACACGGTTGACATGGCGGCGATCTGCTGGACCCTGAGCGAAGACTTCGCCGGCATGGAGGCGCAAACCCGGGGCCTGGCGGAAGCGCTCGGTTATGTGCCCACGATCAAACGTTTCAAACCGCGGGCACCGTGGAAATACCTGCCCAACGCCCTGTGGTTCAACGCCCTGGCCGCTCCTGGGCCGGGCGGCGATCGTCTTGAGCCGCCCTGGCCCCGGGTTCTCGTCAGCTGCGGCCGCAAGGCGGTACCGCTGGCGCTGGCCATCCGCGCCGCGGGCGGCACGCGTTGTATCCATATCCAGGACCCGCACACCAATCCCGGCCGCTTCGACATGGTCGTGGTCCCGCGTCACGATGGGCTGTCCGGGGACAACGTTTTTGTCACGCGCGGCGCCGTTCACCCGGTGACACCGGCGAAGTTGGCGGCGGCGGCTCGGGTCTTTGCCCCGCGTCTTGCTCATCTCAAACGCCCGTTGGTCGCGGTCCTGGTGGGCGGACCGACCAATCGCTATTCGATGACGCCGGACATCACCGAGATTTTGGGCAGCCACCTCGCCGCGATGGCCGCAAGCAGCGGCGCCTCGCTTCTGGTTACGGCCTCGCGCCGCACCGGCGCCGATAACCTGGCGGCCCTGCGCCGCGGCCTCGCCGGTGCACCCGCCGACATCTGGGACGGCACCGGTGACAATCCCTATCTCGGTTATCTGGCCCTCGCCGATGCCATCGTCGTCACCGCCGATTCGGTCTCGATGACCTCGGAAGCCTGTTCCACGCTGAAGCCCGTCTATGTCTACGACCTGCCCGGCGGATCGCGCCGGTTTCAGCAGTTTCACGAATCCTTGCGCCAGGACGGCGTGACCCGCCGATTCGCCGGCACACTCGAATTCTGGAGTTACGCGCCGCTCGACGATACGGCGAAAGCGGCGGCGGAAATCAGGCGGCGTCTGACACTGCCGGACTAAACGCCTTATCTCCTGGCGGTCGGCGAGGAATCGGCTATAACCGGCCGGCCACGAGGGGCGTCAGAGAAACCGAACGATCAAGGCGATGGCTCTTTCCATCGAGACATTCAAAAATCAGCACGGCGATCCGCTGTTCAAGGCGCTGGGCCATCCCATGGCCGCGGACCGGGCGGGGGCGCTGATCAATCGGCTTGCCGGCGCAAAACGGCTGGCGTTGTACGATCCCTTCGGCTGTGCGGCCGCCTTCGCCGCGCTTTACGATTTCAGCACGGTCAAACCGGCCGCGCTTTTTGTCCAGGATGTCGGGGATATCGGCCGCGAGGCGATGGGTTGCCGCGCCCAGCCGGTCACCGATCTCAAGGCTTCGCGCGCCGATGTCGTTTTTGTCGCCGCTTTCGATGCGCGGCGGCCGATCGAACACATCCGGTCGTTTCTGCCCGCTGGCGCCGAAATCGTCAGCTTCGATGAATTGCGTCTCCCCGACGACATGATCGGCCACCGCGGCGCTTATCTCGACGCCCGCAATTTCTCCACGAATTTCGCCTTTTTCCGGGACCAAGGCGGGCGCCACACACGATTGGTCAGCGTCAATTACTGGGCGGGTTATGGCGGCCGCGACGTGTCGATTTATTTGCGCCTCCTGGCCGCCGATGGCGGCACGCTTGCGGAATGGCGCGAACCCCTGCCCAATGCCGCGGCGACGATCGTCATCGACAGCCGTGTCGTGCGCCAGCGTTTTGGCCTGGGCGATTTTGCCGGGCAGCTCTTCATCCATGTCGTTGGCGCCGCCGGCCATGACACGGTGAAATACGCGCTCGACGTTTTTTCCGACGACGGCACCGAGTTGTCCGCCACCCACGACGCCAATGCCTGGCCGGCGGATTTCTATGCCGGCCTGCCGGCGCCGCGCGCGGGCGAACGTGTGGTGTTGTGGATCCAAAATAGCCACCCCTGCCCGATTCCGGCGGGCGCGGTCGGGCTGAACCTCATGGGTTCGGCGGCGGCCGTTTCGCTCGCAAGCGCCATCAAACCCTTCGCCAGCCACGCCCTCGACGTATCGATGCTGCTGCCCCAGGCGCGCTGGCCGGAGCAAATCGAGATCCGCGCCGGACGGCATTTCGTGCGGCCGCGTTACGAGGTGATCGAAAGCTCCGGCCGCGCCCACATCGCCCATGTCAACGTCGAGCGCACCGACCTCAAGCCCGACCCGCGCATTCCAGAATTGTCGAACTTTCTGGGCAAGGGTTACCTCTTGCCGGCCCCGGTGTTGCCGCGCGACCGCTGGCGGACGGTTCTGCTGCCGACCCCGATGGCGACGACGCAGGTCGATTTGCCGCTCGCCCTGCGCCTCCACGGTCCGGACGGGCAATTGGTGTTCACGCGTTTCCTCGGACGTTTGCCGCGTGACGGCCGCACCGCCTTCGCCATCGACGAGATGGTGGACGGCGGCAAGCTCCCGGATTACGGCCATCTCGAGCTGGTCTACGATTTCGCCGAGGGCGGCGGCGCCGATGGCTGGATGCACGCGCTTTTCCGCTACCAGGACAAATCGAGCGGGCATGTGAGCGAAACCAGCTTCGGCGCCCATGTCTTCAACACCGCGTTGACCTATCGCGGGGAGCCGCAATCTTATGCCGGACGACCGCCGGGGTTAAGCACGCGCCTGTTCTTGCGCATCGCGCCGCCACCGGTCGAGACCGTCTGCCACCTGATCTACGCGGCATCGACGCCGTGGCTGCCGAAATCTTCCACCGATATCGTCCTGCACGATGCCAACGGCGGCGAAATCGCGAAAAAGCGCGTCGAAATCGCCTGCAACGGATCCCTGTTTTTTCGCCATTCCGAGCTTTTCGACGAGAAGACCCGCAAAAGCGCGGAAGGCGGCTATGTCGTGGTCCGCGACACAACCTGCCGCCTGTTCGGTTATCACGGCACCGTCCACGGGGGTGCCTTCAGCCTGGATCACATGTTCGGGTATTGACTTCCCGCGCCTTGCCGCGAGCGGCGCCGGAACCTATCTTAGCCAGACCCCTCACGCACCGGGCGCACCATGAGCACGCGACATCGAACCAAAGTCTTGATCCTTGGCTCCGGCCCGGCGGGCTATACCGCCGCGATCTACGCCGCGCGCGCCAATCTCAAACCCATCCTGATCCGCGGCATGCAGCCCGGCGGCCAGCTCAGCATCACCACCGATGTCGAGAACTACCCAGGCTTCGCCAAGGCCATCCAGGGCCCGTGGTTGATGGAGGAGATGCTGCATCAGGCCGAACACGTCGGCACGCAGATCGTCGAAGACATGATCGTGGAAGCCGATCTCAGCCGCCGGCCCTTCATCTGCAAATCCGACAGCGGCGATATTTACGAGGGCGAGACACTGGTCATTTGCACCGGCGCCCAAGCGCGTTGGCTCGGCATCGGCAGCGAGGAAAAATTCCGCGGTTATGGCGTGTCGGCCTGCGCGACCTGCGACGGCTTTTTCTTTCGCGACAAGGATGTGGCCGTGGTCGGCGGCGGCAACACGGCGGTCGAGGAATCGCTGTTCCTGACCAATTTCGCGCGCAAGGTCACGCTGATCCATCGGCGCGATTCCTTGCGCGCGGAAAAGATGCTGCAATCGCGGCTGTTGGCGCATCCCAAGGTGTCGGTTGTGTGGAACAGCGCGGTGGAGGAAATCCTCGGCCGCGACGGGCCGCCGGTCGCGGTCACCGGCCTGCGCCTGCGTAATCTGGTCAACCGCGCCGAAACGACCTTGCCGGTGGATGGGTTGTTCGTGGCCATCGGTCACGTCCCGGCGACCTCGCTTTTCGTGGGGCGGCTCGACATGGATCAAGGCGGCTACATCATCACGCGGCCGGATTCGACCGCGACCGCCATCCCCGGCGTGTTCGCGGCGGGCGACGTGAAGGACAAGATTTTCCGCCAGGCGGTCACCGCCGCCGGCATGGGCTGCATGGCCGCGCTCGAAGCGGAAAAATTCATCGCCCATCACGAGACGGAAAATCTGTCTGCCGCGCAATAAGCGCCACGGGGAACATGAAGCGCCGCGCGCCTTCTCGCGGAGGGGCGCTTTGTCGTGATGGATTGGGACAAGCTGCGCCTGTTCCACGCCGTGGCCCAGGCCGGGAGCTTCACTCATGCCGGCGAATCATTGAACCTGAGCCAATCGGCGATCAGCCGGCAAATCGGCGCGCTGGAAACCGCGCTGAACGCGCCGCTCTTCCACCGTCATGCGCGCGGATTGATCCTCACCGAACAGGGCGAGTTGTTGTATCGCACCGTTCGCGATGTCTTCGCCAAGCTCGCCACGGTCGAGGCTCAGGTAAGCGAAAGCCGGGAACGGCCGAAAGGCCATTTGCGGTTGACGACCTCCGTCGCCTTCGGCTCGATCTGGCTGGCGCCCCGCATCCGCGAATTCGTCGATCTTTATCCCGAGATCACGGTGGAGCTGCTGCTCGACGACGAAGAACTCGATCTCGGCATGCGCGAGGCCGATTGCGCGATTCGCATGCATCCGCCGCGGCAATCCGATCTGGTGCAGCGCCACCTCTTGTCGATCCATGTCCATGTCTTCGCGGCGCCGCAGTACTTGAAAAAATTCGGGATGCCGCGCACCGTGGAGGAACTCGACAGCCACCGCCTGATCGTTTACGGCGGCGACCCCAAACCGCCCTTTCCCAACGTCAATTGGCTGCTTGAGGCCGGGCGTCCGGAAAACGACAAGCGGCAGCCTGCCCTGCGCGTCAATAATTTCTATGCGATGGTGCGGGCGACCGAAGCCGGGCTCGGCATCGCCGCCTTCCCCGACTACATGGCTCATGAATCGACCAAAGTGGTGCAAATCCTGCCCGACGCCGTGGGCCCCACCTATGAGGCCTTTTTCACCTATCTGGAGGAGCTGCGAAGCTCCAAGCGTATCTCGGTGTTCCGCGATTTCCTGATCCGCAAGGTGGGCGAGACGCAGTTCTAGTCCCGGGACCCGCACCGCCCGCGTGTCGAGCCATGCGGCTTATGCATATCAAGGTTGCAGAAATGATGGTGGGCGGTGCCGCAAACGGCCTTTAACTATTTGCCCACGGGCGTTTTCTTGCAGCGTCCCGCTTCAGACAGCCGGGGTGAGCTCCGGCTGTGCCTTTCGGGCCGTTGTCCGCGAAGGTTAGGGTTTTCGGATCCTAGGTCTCCTGGACCTGAAGCCTCCCTGTTCAAACTCGCCGGTAGGTCAATGACTTACCGGCTTTTTCTTTGTTCGCTCGCGGTTCTGGGTAACACTGCGTGCCAGCGCACAAAACCAGGAGGCGATCCCATGCCGATTCCGCCGGAGTGGCCGACCCAGAAGCAGCTCGCGGCGCTGCGCGCCATCGCCCGATCGGAGGCCGGCGAGGATGCCGCGATCGATAAGGGCGATGCCGAGGAATGCGACAAATTCGGCTGGGCCGAAGCCGAGTTCGGAAGCCGCTACAGCCTGACCGAGGAAGGACGCCGTGCCTTGCGGCGGGCGGTCGCCAACTGAGGCGCGCGCGGCGCGGAGCGACGAAACGCCGATCTCTACCGCGCCTTGCGTTTTGCGTATTTCAGATCGCGAGCGGCCTTCTGCTTAGATTTTAACAATACCTCTTCGGCCTTTTGCCGTTCCCGCGCCGCGGCGAGCGCGGCTTGCTCGGCCGCGATGCCCCGTTCCTTTTCGAGTTTCAGCGCCGCCTGCTCCTTGGCTTCGCGCGCGGCGATCGCATCCTTCGCCGCCTGGCGTTCGGCCCGGCGGGCCTCGCGCGATACACTCACGGCAAGCCTTTGAGCCTCGCGTTCGGTGGCGCCGGTGCTGCTGGCCTGAGCCACGACACGCACCCTCGCCAGTTGTGCCTGCTTCGCCTTCGCGGCGGTCTTGAGCCTTTCGCTAAAGCTCGGGTCGTTCTTCGTCATGTATGGGGACTCCGTTCTGATTTCGGGCATTCCTCGTGGATGTCTCGCCACGTTATGCCATGAAGCGCGTCTAAATGCGCCTTCTGACGTCAGCCCCCGGCAGGGATGCGCTGACGGATTTTGAAAAATCCCGGCCACGGATCGGATTTCAGAAAACCCAGGCGGTGGCGCAGGTTGTCGACGGTGAAATGGTCCGAACGCAGGCCCTGCGCCAATTCATCCCAATCCAGCGGCGTCGAAACCGAGGCCCGCGGCAAGGCCCGCGTTGAATAGGCGGCGACCGCCGTGGCGCCGCGCCCGTTGCGGAGGTAGTCGATGAAGATGCGCCAGCCGCGCGCGCGTTTGGCCATGGTCGCGACGTAACGGTCGGGCCGGTCCCGCGCCATCGCCTCGGCCAGGCCTTGCGTGAAGGCCTTGGCCCCCGCCCAACCCACAGCCGGCTCCACCGGGACGACGACGTGAAGCCCCTTGCCTCCCGATGTCTTGACGAAACTTTTCAGGCCGCTTTTTTCGAGCCGGTCGCGAACGTCCCGCGCGGCTTCGATGACCGCGTTCCAATGCACACCCTCGCCGGGATCGAGATCGAAGATCAGCCGGTCGGGTTTCTCCAATGTCTCGATGCGCGACCCCCAGGGATGGATTTCGACGATGCCGGCCTGAACCAGGTTCAGCAGCCCCGTCAGATCGTCGATGACCAGCATCTTTTCCTTCTCGCCCACGTCCACGCGCCGCACCGCGTCGGTCAGCCCGGCCCATTCATGTTTGGCGAAAAACGATTTTTCCTGGATGCCCGATGGGGCGCGCAACAGGCTGAGCACCCGGCCCTTGATGTGCGGAAGAATCCAATCCGCGATGTCGGTGTAGAAATCCGCGAGCCCCTGTTTGGTGATGCCCGGCTCCGGCCACAGCAGCCTTTCGGGATGGGTCAGCGTCACGCGCGACGCGGCGGCGTCGATGCGCACCTTGGCGGATTTCGGCTCGGATTCGAGGACGATGTCCTCGGGCGCCTTGTCCTCGCGCAGACCCTTGAACGAGCCCTGCCGAATCAGATTGTCCCGCGTCCAGTCGCGATATTCGATTTCGCAGACCAGTCGCGGCGCGACCCAGACCACGCCTTTTTCCGCGCCTGGCGGTAGGGGGGCGCGGAGCGACGGCTTCGCCGATTTGATCGCCTCGAGCGCGGCGTGGAGCGCGCCCGCCTGCGCCGCCGACCAACCGGTGCCGACCCGCCCGGCATAAACGATCTTGCCCCCGGCGTGATAACCCAGGGCCAAGGAGCCCACGGATTTTCGCGACGTCGTGGATGGGATGTAACCCAGGATCAGGAATTCCTGGCTCTGCCGGCATTTCGATTTGAGCCAGTGATCGCCGCGACCCGACCGATAGGGCAGGTCCCGGCGTTTTGAGATAATGCCTTCAAGCCCCAGCCGGCATGAATGCTCCAGCACCACCGGCCCGTCGGTGTCGAGATGGTCGCTATAGCGGATTGGCGTTTGAGGGGAGATACCGGACAATACCTGCTGGAGCGCCGCCTTGCGGTCGGCCAACGCGGCACCGGTTAAATCGAAGCCCTCGCAATAGAGCAGGTCGAAAGCGAAATAGCGGAAGCGATCCTGGCGCCCGGCCTCCAAATCCGCCTGCAAATCGTTGAGGTTGGTAAGACCGCCGGCATCCTCGACCACGATTTCGCCGTCGATCAGGGCCGAGGCGAGCGATAGCGGCTTCAGCGCATCGGCGATGGCGCGGAAGCGATCGGTCCAATTCAGCCCCTTGCGGGTCAACAACGCGATCTCGCGCCCGTCGATGCGCGCCTGGATGCGATAGCCGTCATGTTTGATTTCGTGAATCCATTTCGGCCCGGCGGGCGGGCGGTCGCAGGGCGCCGCCAAACTCGGCGGAACAAAAACCGGGAGCAGCCCCTTCTTCGCGCCCCGAATCTTGGCGAAATCGGGAAGGACGATCTTGCGCGCCTTGACCGCCTGGCGACGCGCGGCGTGATCGGCGCGCAGATCGCCCGCCTCCGCCAGTTCGCGGTTGGTGCGGCCGGTGATACGCGAGGTCGTGGCCTCGTCGGTGATTTCCGGGGCGCCGATGGGGCGGACGAATTCATCCTCGGCCTTCATCAACAACCAAGGTTCGGTCTTTTCACCCGCCCGCGGGCGAATGCGGACCAGATGCCACAGGCCCTTTAGCCTTCCGCCGTCGAGCACGAAGGCGAGGTGCCCCTTCGCCAGACCCTTGCGCGGATCGCCTTCCGGCAGCCAACGCCCCCTGTCCCAGACGATCATCGATCCGCCGCCATATTCGCCCTTTGGGATATTGCCCTCGAAATCGAGATAGTCGATGGGGTGATCCTCGGTGCGGACGGCCAGTCTTTTTTCGCCCAGCGTCAGGCTCGGGCCCTTGGTGATCGCCCAGCTTTTCAACACGCCGTCGAGTTCCAATCGCAAATCGTAATGCAGCCGGCGTGCATCATGTTTCTGCACCACGAAGCCGCCGCCAGCGTCTTCACCCGAAGATGGCTTCGGCTCCGGCGTGCGCGCGAAATCTCGTTTCGCCGCATAATCGGCCAGTGTCTTTTTCGCCGTCGGCCTTGACGCCGGTTTTGCGCGTGTCGCCACCGGCCTGCTCAGGAACCGGCCAACTGCATCTCGCAATATTTGAGCGCGCGTTTGGCCCGCGCCGCCCAAGGCGAGCTGCCGTCGAGATCGAGGTAACGCCGCCACCAAGGCGCGGCCTCGGCCGGCCGGTCCAAGCGTTGCAGGAACAACCCCATGTTGAAGATGGCGTCGACATAACCGGGATCGGCGGCGAGCGCCCGTTTCAGGCAATCCACCGCGTCGGGCGTACGACCGCGATCGTCGAGAATATCGGCGAGGTTGTACCAGGCCGCCGCGAAGGCTGAATCGGCGTTCACCGCGGCGCGATAGGCGGCCTCCGCCTCCGAGCCGCGTCCCTGCGCGCGCAAAAGATTGCCCAGATTGAACGCGGCCGCCGCGTCCCCGGGATCGATCTTCATGACCCGCCGATAGAGGCGCTCCGCCGTCGCCGTGTCATCGTCGGCTTCGGCGGCCTGGGCCTGATCGAAGACGGCGTCGGCGTTGTCCGGCGCGGTGCCCACATCCAGCACGAACTGGCCGGTCTTGTCGGTACGGCCTTTCAATTGCTCGACCAGGATGCGGTCCGCTGATTCGGGAAACAGGCGCAGATTGGCGAGCCCAGCGTCCGGTAGCCATTTGCGGATGTCGTTGAGGCTGCGCGTGATCGCCGACAAACTTGTTCCCGCCGCCAGCAACGCCGCCACCTGGCGCGCGGCGGCGAGATCGCGGAAACCGTACAAACCGTCGCGCGCCTCGATCAACCCGAACATGGCGAGACGATCGATGATTTCGGGCGGAAGTTTGCTCAGCGACGCCAATTGCTCGCGCGTATAGGTCTTGGCCTGTTCCTCGGGAACGCCGCGGCCGACCCATTCCAGGAACTGCCTTTCGCTGGCGATCGGGACACCATGGGCGTGGGCCTGGGTCAGGCTGTTGGAGGGTTTGCCGTCGTCGAGCAGCGGCCAGCCCAACAGGCCGACGATCAACACGCCGGTCTGTTTGGTCAGGCCTTCGCGCGGCGTTCCGCCATGTTTACGCACCAGGGCGAAGGCATCGGCCCGCTTCATCGAGGCGAGCCGGCCGGTAAAGGCGACGATTCCTTCGAGCGCCGCCTTGTCCGGTGCGGCTTTCCGGGTCAGCGTCCGGTCTTCCTCTGCCCGATTGCGGTCTTGGCCCGAACCTTGGCGCTGGCCGCGGCCGGTTTTTTCTGCGTCTCGGCCGCGATGCTCGAGCGCAGCGCATCCATCAGGTTGATGACGCGATGCGGCGCCGGCTCATCCTGCGCGGTCTCCACGATGTGTCCCGCCTGTTTGGCGCGGAGCAATTCCACCAGCGCGTTTTCGTACCGATCCTCGAATTTCGCCGGATCGAAATGTGTGGCCATGTTGTCGACGATATGGGCGGCAAGTTCCTTCATCTCCGGCGGCAAATTGAGATCCGGCACATCCTCGAAGAAACCCTTTTGATCCCGCACCTCATAAGCGTAGCGCAGCGAGGTCGCCAGCAACCCCTTGTCGAAGGATTCGAGCATCGCCACGCGCTCGCGCCGCGCCAGGACGATGCGCCCGAGCGCCACCAGGTTCTTGGCCTTGATGGTGTCGCGAATGACCGCGAACGCCTCCTGCCCCACCTGATCGGTCGGCGCGATGTAATAGGACGTGTCGAGATAGCGATTGTCGATCTCCGCCCGCGGCACAAAACCTTTGATGTCGATGGTGTGCGAACTGGGAATCCGGATCTTTTCGATTTCCTCGTCCTCGACCGGCAGATATTGGCCCTTGCCGATTTCGTAGCCGCGCCCGATGTCGTCTTTCTCCACGACCTCGCCGGTTTCCGCGTCGAGAAGCTGTTGCTTCAGCCGGTTGCCGGTTTTCTTGTTGATGCGGTTGAAGGAGACGCGTTCGGTGCTCGACGCCGCCGGGTATAGGGCGATCGGGCACGAAACAAGCGACAGCTTCAGGTAACCCTTCCAATACGGGCGCGCGGCCATGCGTTCTCCTTTTCCGGATGAACTCGCCGCGGCATAATACCAAATCAATTGGAAAAAATTGAGTTATCAACAGGCGAAATATTGTCGCGAACAGACAGCGAACATTTGTTTTGGGAGCACGATGGACGCCGGTAGCTGGTCGATCGTCACACCGATGCCGACGCCGCGTTCGCAGATCGTCGCGGCGGCGGCGTCGGGGCGCATCTACGTCGCCGGCGGGCTGTTCGCGGAGGGCATCAGCGACGTCCTGGAATATTTGGACGTCGCCGCCGGGCGCTGGCAGCGCGCGTTCCTCCCCTTTCCGACGCATCACATAGGCATGGCGGCCTCGGATGGCTTCCTCTACATCGCCGGCGGCTACCGCGATTTCGACTACCGCGCCGATCAACGCGGGTTCTGGCGATTCGATGCGCGACAGGACATCGCCTGGGAGAGGCTGCCCGACATGCCAGCGCCGCGCGCGGCCCAGGCCATGGTAACGGTTGGCGCGCGCCTGTATTCAATCGGCGGCGTTGGTCCCGATCCCACCGCGATCGGTGTGTTCGACCTGGCGACATCGCGCTGGATCGAGGACGCGCCGCCCCTGCCGGCGCCACGCGAACATGCCGCGGCCGCGGTTCTGGGGGATCGCATCTATGTCGCCGGGGGCCGCTGGAACCGCGCCAATCTCGCGACATTGGAGGTGCTGGACACCGGGCGGCGGCGATGGACCCGGCTGCGCGACATGCCGAACAAACGCAGCGACCACGCCGCCGCCTTCATCGACGGGAAGCTCCATGTCGTCGGCGGTGACCGCCTCGACGGGATGCACACCGTTCCCGGCCACGATGTCTACGATCCCACGACGGATAGCTGGGCCGAGGCGCCCGCCCTGCCCACGCCACGGCACGGGCTTGCCGGCGCGGTAATGTCCGGGCGCTGGTACACGATCGGCGGCGCCACGGGAACGATGCTGAAAACACTCGATACGTTGACCGCCATCGTGGAAGTGTTCGAACCCGCCCCCGCGCGCTGATCGATCCTCGCCCGCGGCCGATTTGCATTCGCGGCCGGCGGTCCTATGCTTCCCTTTGAAAGAGGGACACACACATGCCGAGATTATTGGGGTCGATTTTGCTGGCCCTGGTCCTAAACGCGACACCGGCGACCGCGCAGAATCGAGACGATATCCGCTTCGCCGAGACCGGCGATCTGGTTGGGGCGTGGGAAGTCGTGCCCTACCCGCCCGGCGCCGCCGGTCCATTTGAATATCTCGTCATCCTCGGCACCGGGCGCATCGGCACCCTGACGGCGACGGAGCGGCGGGCGGGGCTGACCCAGCGCGAAATGATGCGGATGATCGACCCGATTACCCCCAATGCCTTTCAGATGAGCGACGGCAAGATGACGATCTTCTATTCGCGGATCCCGGGGCTTCGCGAAATCTGGGCCGTCCACATGGTCACTCGGGACTTCTCCGGCGGGGGCGTCCAGCACCGCGTGGGCGACGCGATCATGTTGCGTGACGATGGCCAAGGCGGGATTACCCGATCCCGGCACCTGCGGAAGTTGCCCGACTAGGCCCGCCCACACGCGGGACCGCGCCGGCCCTGGTATGCACGGGATGTTAACCATCGCCGGCATAGTTTGAGCGACATCGCGATTCCCGCCCGTATCCCTTTCCCTTCGGAGCCTCAGCCATGTCCTCCAGCGCGGTTCTGGGCAAAATCTATATCTCGCTGATGGCGATGAAGCTGTTTGACGCCGGCGCCATACGCACCATCGTGGATTGCGGCTGCGGGAGCGGCACCTATCACAACATGCTGTCCGCCCATCTTCCCGGCGCGCGTTGGACCGGCGTGGAGGTGTGGGAGCCCTATGTCGAGGAGTTCAACTTAAGGAACCGGTACGACAAGATCGTGGTCGCCGATTGTCGCCATTTCGACTTCGCGAGCGTGGCGCCCGCGGATCTCGTCATCTTCGGCGACATGGTCGAACACATGACCAAGGCGGAAGCGGTGGTCATGGTCGACCGCGCCCGTTCGGTCGCGCCCTATGTCATGATTTCGATTCCGGTCGTGAAATATCCGCAGGATGCCGAAGGCGCCAACCCCTTCGAGGCCCATGTGAAGGATGATTGGAGCCACAACGAAGTACTGCAAACATTTCCAGGAATCACCGCCTTCCTGATCCACGGCTTCATCGGCGTCTACATTCTGACCAATGCCGAGGGCCCCGCCGGCCTGGTCACCGAACTTCAGACCATCATCCCCGATCAGGTGCGCGAGCAGGTACCCAAGGATCCGCTCGCCTGGGGCGGCTGGTATATCCGCAACCATCTTTAGGAACCCCCGCCCTTCCTGTTAGACTGGCGGGAAGCAACCCCGCCCCCGACATTTCTGGGAGAAGCCGGTTGATGTCGCGATTCCTAGGTTTGTTGCTGTTGGCATGCCTGGCCTTGGGCGCCAATCCGGCAAAGGCCGAGGATCCGTTCGGCCGCGCCGCCGCGCCGGCGGAGGTGATCGGGGCGTGGGAGCTGATGCCCTATCCCGCCGCGGTCGCCAAGGAAATCAACCGCGTCAACGCCTGGCCGCTTCCCTTCCAGTATTTCCTGATGCTCGAAGACGGTCGCATCAACTGGATCATGTCCAGGGAAAGGCAGACCGGGCTCACCCGGCAGGGGCTAATGGAAACCTTGGAACGGCAGCCCTGGAATCGTTACGAGGCCCGCCCCGGCCGGATGGAGATCGTTTATCCGGCATCGCCCCAAATCCGCGAATCCTGGCGGATCGATATCGTCACCCGCGACCTCCTCGTCGTCGGCCTTCCCCACCGCAAGGGTGACCTGGTGATGTCGCTCGAAGTCGGCGGAAGCGAAATCATCTATTACCGCACCCTCCGCAAGCTGGTGGAATAGGAACGCCATCTCCCTAACGCACGCAGCGGAAGCCGATGTTGTGGTGGCCGGCGGTGGGGCCGCGCGACAGGGTGCGGCCGCGTTGCGTCGTCGTGATGTCCTCGATTCGCGAATCCGCGCCGCCGCCGCGCGTGCCGCGAGCGCCCGCGGCCGTGGGGTTCTCGCGGCCGTCATCGGCGCGATAGGGATAGGGCAGATAGAGACTCGACACCCATTCCCAGCCATTGCCGGCCATGTCGAGCGCGCCATAGGGGCTGGCCCCGGCGGGATAGGCGTCGGCGGGCGCGGTTTCGGTCCAGCCGGAATTGAAACGCGTCCGCGCCGGATTCGGCGGCTCGTTGCCCCAGGGATAACGCCGCATATCGGTGCCGCGCGCCGCTTTTTCCCATTCGGCCTCGGTGGGCAGGCGTTTGCCCCGCCACAGACAATATTCGCGCGCGCCAAGCCAGCTTGGTTCGATGGCCGGGTGGTTGGCAAAGGGCGCATCGGCGGTCCAGCGTCCGTTGACGCGATGGATGCGGGCATCGCTGTCGTCGAAATCGTAATACCGCGCGTTGTTGGCCGCGACCGGACCGCGCGCCTCGAGAAACAAGGCGAAATCGACGTTGGTCACCGGCAGGCGGTCGATCTGGAACAAAGGCAGGTCCACTTGATGCGCGGGGCGTTCATCCTCCGGCCCGTCATTGCTGCCCATCGTGAACGGTCCCGCGGGAACAACGACCATCTCCTGTGCCGCCAGGCCCGATGCGAAGACCATCGCCGCCATCGCCGCAATCACGCGCACCGCCATCGCTGACCTCCCTAGAGCCTGATGACCGGACCGCCGGCCGCGTTCGCGTCCGCCTCGTCATGAGTGACCAGAAGAACCGGCAAACCGCGGGACGCGGCGTGATCGAAGACGAAGCGGCGAAAATCCTGACGCAACGCCGCGTCCAACCTGCCGAAAGGCTCATCGAGCAGCAAGGCGCGCGGCTCCGACAGCAGGACGCGCAGCAAAGCCACCCGCGCCCGCTGCCCGCCCGACAGAGTCGCCGGGTCGCGCTCGGCGAACCCGGCGAGACCGGCCTCGACCAGCGCCGCCTCGATGCGCTCGCGCCGCGCCGCCCGGCCCCGGATCGCGGCCGTCAGCCCAAAGGCGAGATTGCCGCCCACCGACAAATGCGGAAACAACAAATCGTCCTGATAGAGGATGCCGAGTTTCCGCTGCTCCGGCGGCAGCGCCGTCACCTCCAGGCCATTAACATGGACACGCCCGCGCGCGACGAAGGCGGGGTCCATGGTGCCGCAGAGAAAGGCGAGCAAGGTCGATTTGCCGGACCCGCTCGGCCCCATCAGCGTCACCGCCTGGCCCGCCGCGACGGTCAGGTCGAGCGCGGGAATCAGCACGCGGCCTTGCAGCGCGATCTCCACGCCTTCGAGGCGCAGGCGGCCGGTCACGACGCGACCGCCAGCAAACGGCGATGCCGGAAGGCGATCGACGGCGCAGCCAAGGCGATGGCGTAGATCAACAGCGGCAACAGCGCTTGCAGCAACGCATGGATGCCGATGATGCGGCGATCGGCGCCCCCGGCCAGCGTCACCGCCTCCGTGGTCAGCGTCGCGAACCGGCCGTTGCCGGCGAACAGAGTCGGCAGATACAGGCCGACACTGACCGCGAACCCCACCGCGGCCGCGGCCAACAGCGGGCGCAACATCATCGGCAGCTTAACCGCGAACAGAATGCGCAATGGCGAGGCACCCAGGCAGGCCGCCGTGCGGATCAGCCGGGGATCGATGTTCCGCCAGGGATCGGCCAGCGACAGGAACACATAGGGCAACACGAACAGCAGATGCGACCAAACCAGCGCCGTCCAGGTGCCGTCGAGATCGAGACGGATCAACACGATCTGCGCGCCGAACAGAAAGGCGATCTGGGGCACGAGCAAGGGTGTGTAAAGCAGCCAAAGCGCTCCGATCCCCGGATGCAGGCCGCGCCGCTGTTCATTTTCCAGACAGGCAAGCGCGAGGACCATCGCAATAAGGGTCGAGACCAGCGCCAACGCCATCGTGGTTTGCACCGGCCACCACAGCCCCGCCGCCTGCCGTGTCCAGGTCGCGAGCGTCCAGCCGGTCGGCAGGAGATCGGGAAAACGCCAGCTCTCCGCCACCGACCACAAGCCCATCGCCAGCAGACTCAGCGCGCTCAACGCCAGGAGCAGCCAGGCGATCCGCCCAGCGGCATTCAAAAAGGGCTGCACCGCGAGCCCGCGCCCGCCGCGCGCGATCCACCATCGCCCGGCCCGCGCCACCACGACCTCCCCTGTCCGCCACAACGCGATGGCGGCCACCAACAGCGCCAACTGCAAACACGCGGCGGCCGCCGCCGGGAAATAGAGCAACAGAAGCGGATCGGAGAACCAGCGCAGGGCGAGCGGGCCCAAAGGCGGCGGATTGCCCGGCCCCAGGATCAAGGCGACATCGACGACCGAAAGCGAAAAGGCCAGCACGGCATAGATCGGCAAACGGATCTGCGGATAGATCCGCGGCAGCACGACCTTGATCCAGGCCAAAGCGGCGCCATAACCGAGGCTGCGCGCGATCGCCATGGCCTGCCGCGCCGGCATTTGATTGAGCGCGGCGAAAATCATCAGCAGCAGATAGGGCACCTCTTTGAGCAGCAGCCCGGCGATGAGCGCGAGCCCGCCTTCATCCTGCACGGTGACGATGTCGCCGGGTCGATCCGCGCCCGTGACCGACGCGGCAAGCCGCGCCAGCCAGCCGCTGGGTGCGATCAGGAAGGCAAAACCGATGGCGAGCGCCGAATGCGGCATCGCCAGGATCGGGGCGATCGCGGCTTGCAGGCGGCGGAATCCCGGCGCCCCGTGGAAGGTGGCGCAGGTTAGAACGGCGATGGCGAAGGACAACATTGTCGCGGCAACGCCGGTGACGATGCTCAGGCGCAGGGCGCTGCCGAATCCGGGATAAGCCAAAAGGTCGCGCCAAGGGCCGAGGCTGAACTCGGTCCCGCCGAGCGCCGGCAGGTAGCCGAAGGACGGCAGGACCGTACCCGCCAGTCCCGCCGCGATTGGCAGGATCAACAGCAGCAAGGTGACAACCGGGGCGATGCGAAGCATCGGGCTGGATCGTGGAACGGCGCGGGCGGGTCTATCGCGTATAACGCTTCGTCCATTCCGCGGCGATGCGCGTCATCCAGGAAGCGTGCGGTTCGAGCAGAACCCGGCCGAGCTCCGCCGGTGTCGGCGTGGCCGCGCCGCGCGGCACGGCCTCGAACATGTTCCGTTGTTCCGCCGTCAGCTTCCGCAAATCGAGCACCGTGACATTGCCGAGCACCGCCGGGTCCTGGGCCTTTGCCTGGACGATGGGGTCGAGCAGGAAATCGGCGACGACCATCGCCGCCTCCTTGTTCGCGGCATTGTAGGGTATGGCGACGAAGCTGGTGTTGCCGATGGTGCCGCGATCCATGACGAAGGTCCGCGCGGTATTGGGCAACAACCCGCCCGCGATCGATACCGCGGCCTCGGACGGGTTGAAGGAAATCAGGATGTCGATGTCGCCGTCATTGAGCAATTGCCGCTGCGCCGGCCCGGTCTCCGGGAATTGCCGCCCCTGCCGCCACAACAAGGGCAACAACTGGTCGTACCAAACCCACAACGGCGCCGTGGCCTTGGCGAAATTTTCGTCGGTCGCCGGCTTTTGCAGCATCGCCGGATCGGGCGTCAGTTCGTAGAGCGCCTGTTTGAGGAAGGTGGCACCGAGAAAATTCCCGACCGATGGATGGGTCAATCTGCCCGGATTGCGCCTGGCCCAATCCAACAACGCCGGAATCGATCGCGGCATGTCCTTGGTGCGCGCGGCATCGTGGATGAACACGATTTGGGCCAAACGCCACGGCGATTCCAGCCCATCCACGGGCACGGTGAAATCCACAAGATTCGACGGTTTGGTCTCGAAATCAACGAATCGGTAGTTGGGCAGCAGCCCGGTGAACGGCCCGAACAACAGCCCCTGCTCCTTCATGGCCACGAAATTCGGGCCATTGATCCAGATCAGATCGACGGAGCCGCCTTGATTCCGTCCCGCCGCTTTTTCGGCGACGACACGGGTCACGGCCTCCGCGGTGTCGCGCAGGCGGACATGGCGGATGGTGACGCCGTAACGCTTTTGCACTTCATCCCCCACCCAGGCGATGAAGGCGTTGGTCTTGTCGTCGCCTCCCCAGGCGTTCCAGAACATAGTTTGGCCCCTGGCCTTGGCGAGGATGTCCGGCCATGGCTGCGCCCGCGCCAACCCAAAAACCGAGGAACCCAAAAGCACCGCACAGACGGCCAGCACGAACCGTTTCATCACATCAGGCTCCCTGCCGCACCAATCGGTTGGCGCGGCGGCGGTCGCGCGCGGCCTCCAGCACCGGTCCAAGCATTTCGGCGTGGAATTTGTCGCAACCGATGCAAAGGTTTTGATAGGACCGTCCCGACGGCGTCGTGGTCTTGGATTTTTGCAAGAAAGTCTCGACGTCCCAGCCCTGGGCCACACCCATGCGCTCCGGGTGCCCCATCGAAATCGCCTCATAAGCGGGTTCGCCGACCAGTGAATCGAGCAGTTCGATCAGATCGTCTTCGAGCAGATTGCCGATCGGCAGCTTGGTCTTGATGCAGCACGGAAAAACATCGCCGGTCGGCTCGACCGAAACCTCGGACCCGCTATAGCCGTGCTGCAGGAAGTTCAGCCCACCCGACCAGCGGTTGCAGAAATTATCGGCGATGGTGGCCTTCGACAGATCGTTGTCCCAGGCGCGTCCGCGCGGCCAAATCTTCCCAATCCAGGAATCGGGCGTGGCGCCGAAGAAGCCGTAAAGCGGCCCTTCCTGTTCCAGCCAGCGCGCATCGGTGGACGGTAAAAGCGACGGCTTGAGGCCCAGGCGCGCGAACAGACCGGCGAGTTCGTCCCTGAACGCGGTCTGTTTGGCCTCACCCTCCAACCCGACATGGAAATCGTCGACCCCGGCGACCGAAACCATCCACACGCCGCGATCCATCAGATCGCCGACGATGTCCTCGGTCAGCAAATCGCCGGTGGTTTGCACGACGATCTTCACGCCGCCCTTGCCGGCATAACGCGCGTTCAACCGTTCGATCACCGGATAGGTCACGGCGTGGCGCACGGGTTCGAGCAACGATTCACCGCCGGACAGGATGATGCGGCCGGTCTTTTCCTTCAGGCTCCCATCCGGGCGCGGGTCATTGAGATCGAGATAGGTCATCCGCTCCGGGAAATGATCGACGATCCGGGGGAAATTGCGAACCGCCTGCTCGACGACGGCCGTCAGTTCGCCGCGGACATAGGGCCGGAAGCGATCTTCATAACAATGCCTGCATTTGCGATGGCAGGCAAAACACATGACGTAATAGATGGATTCCATCGCCTCGCCGTCCCTCGGAGTATCGCGGCCGGGATTAATCCACGACGACCGCCGCCAGGCAACACATCCCGGCGGTAAACACGGGTAAACTCTGCGTGTCGCCGCGCCCGGGAAAGCCGCCGGCTTGACTTGCGTCCACGCGATCAGCGATCCTCGCGGGATGATCGACCTTGCCTAATACCGCCGCTCGCCGCCTGTAAAGACGGCGAGCGCCAAGTTCCGGCGCTTCGTGTTCCGGGGCTTTCAGACGCGTCCGGCGGATATGCCGGACGCGCGGTATGACTTGCACAAGGGATCCATCCCCATGTTTTTGGAACAACTTGGATGGAACGGCCACTTCGCCGCGGCGTTGGCCGCGTTGGGCGACGGAAGCCTGAAGCCCGGCCGCGTTATCCGTCAGGATAGCGGCCGGTGTCTGTTGATGGCGGCGGACGGCGAACATGCCGCCATTCTGCCCCGCCGCGGGCGCGGCGAAGCGGACGACCCGCCGGTGGCCGGCGATTGGGTGGCGGCGGAAATGTTGCCGGGCGATTGGCGCGTCAAGGCGATCCTGCCGCGCGCCAGTTATCTGGCGCGCGAAGCGGTCGGCAAAAGACTGGCGGTGCAATTCGTCGCCGCCAATCTGGATACGGTGCTGGTCGTCACCGATGCCGGGCATGATTTCAATCCCCGCCGCATCGAGCGTTATCTGATCGCGGTGTGGAATGGCGGCGCTCAACCCGTCGTCGTCATCAACAAGGCGGACGAAGCGCTCGATATCGGCGATCGGAAAGGCGAACTCGAAGCCTTGGCGCCGGGCCTGACGGTGCTGACCTTGAGCGCGCGATCCGGCGCGGGTGTCGAGGCGCTGTCCCCTTATCTGGCGTGTGGCCGTACCGTGGCCTGCGTCGGCTCCTCCGGCGTCGGCAAATCGACCCTGATCAACCGCCTGCTCGGCGAAAACCGGCAGGAGACCGGCGCGGTAAGCGACGAGGACGGAAAAGGCCGGCACACGACGACGCGGCGGGAGCTTCTGTTCCTGCCCGGCGGCGCCATGATCGTGGATACGCCGGGCTTGCGTGAAATCGCTCCCTGGTATGACGGCCAAACCGCGCTGGCGGGCTTCGCCGAAATCGACGCATTGATCGCCGATTGCCGCTTCAACGATTGCAGCCATGGCGGCGAGCCCGGCTGTGCCGTGCGCGCGGCTTTGGCCGATGGAAGCCTCGATCCGGGGCGCTACGAAAGCTGGCGCAAGCTGTCCCGCGAAGCCGCCTTTCAGGAAAGCCGGCGCGGGGGAACCGCGGCACGCGAGCGCAAACGCGCGGAGCGCCATTTCGGCCGGGTGGTGAAGGACATCAAACGCCGGAGCCCGAAAAGCTGACAGCCCAAAGAGAAACGGCCCGCCTCGGGGCGGGCCGTTTCGATTTCACCAGGCCGACCGCCTAGGCGTAGAGCCGTTCGTTCTTCATGTCCTTGTAGAGGTCGGCGACAAATTCGCCATAGCCGTTGAAAAGCTGGGTCGGCACGACCTTGCGGGCGCCGATCAACTCCTCCGTCGCCTGGCTCCAACGCGGATGCGAGACCTGCGGGTTGACGTTCGCCCAGAAGCCGTATTCGCCGCCCTGGGTTTCCTCCCAGAACGACAGCGGGCGTTTGTCGGTGAACTCGAAACGCACGATCGATTTGATCGATTTGAATCCGTATTTCCAGGGCGTGGCCAATCGCAACGGCGCCCCGTTTTGCCGCGGCACCGGCTTGCCATACATGCCGGTGACGAGGAAGGTCAGGTCGTTGGTCGCCTCGGCCATGGTCAGGCCTTCGACATAGGGCCAGGGATAAAGCGCCGCCTTCTGGCCGGGCGCGACATCGGGGCGCTGGAACGTGTACATGGCCACGTATTTCGCGGCGCTCGTGGGTTTGCACAGAGCGACGAATTCCTTCATGCCGAAACCGCTCCAGGGCACGGCCATGGCCCAGCGCTCGACACAACGATGGCGATAGAGGCGCTCCTCCACGCTCACCTTCTTCAAAAGATCGTCGACGCCGATGGTGAAGGGTTTTTCCACCATGCCGGAGACGCCGATTTCCCAGGGCCGGATCGGCAATTTCTGCGCCGCCTGCCAGATCGTCTTGGACGTGCCGAATTCGTAGAAATTGTTATAGGTGGTCGCGATTTTCTCGTCCGTCAGATCGCGGTCCAGCACGTAGCGCGGGTTGCGCTGTCCCGGATACAAATCGGCGGAGGGATCGTCGGACGGCTTGGCGGTTTGGGCGAGCGCCGGGGCGCCGGCCGCGAGCAACATCGTTCCCGCCGCCGCGGTCTTGATGAAGTTGCGGCGGTCGTGGAACACGGATTCGGGCGTGGCGGCCGATTCGGGCAATTCCCAGCCGCGTTTGACCTTGATCAGCATTGCTGTCCTCCAGGCCTATGTTTACTTAAGCGCGATCTTATCGCGCTCGCCCCCATAGAACAAAGTCAACTTGAGGTTATCGCGCGATCGCAAGGTCTTACGGCGCCCCGTGGCCGTTAGATATTGCGGCGACCTTGGCGACGGGCGAGTGTTTCGAGATTCGCCCTCGCGCCCTCGATGTTGGGATGAAGCTTGAGCGCCGCCTCGAAAGCCTTGATGGCCAAGGCGTCGTTGTCCAGACCCATATAGATGACCCCGAGGCCGGACAAAGCGCCGAAATGCCTTGGCTCCAGCGTCAATGTGCGTTGCACGTCGCGCACCGATTCATCCATGCGGCCCAGCAAATAATAGATGGTCGCGCGTTTGTTCCAGGCTTCCGCGAAATCGGGCGCCTGTTTGACCAACTCGTCGAATGCGGCGAGCGCGACGCGCAATTCCCGCCGATCCAACGCGGCGCTGCCCCGCGCCATCAGAAGATTCGCCTGGCGATCGGTGGACTCACCCCAAATCTCCCAAATCCGGGCTTCGATGACCTCGGATTCGGCCGGGCTTTCGGTCGCGCGCAGTCGTTCGAAGAGCCGGTCGAGCCGCGGGTCCTTCTGATCGGCGAGGACTCCCGCCGGAAGCGTAAAGGCCAGGAAGATAAGTGTCGCCGCAACCCATCGCGCCATGCGCCCATTATTCCCTATCCGGCGGTGCCGGCCAAGCGGCCTTCCAGGGCGACCGGGCGCGGGCCGCCCGATGCCCAATCGAGCAACTCTACGGTATGCACGACGGGCGATCGGCCGCCCGCGAGCTGCGCGATGCAGCCGATATTGCCGGCCGCGATAATGTCGGGGTTCACGCGCGCGATGGCCGCCAGCTTGCGTTCGCGCAGGGATTCGGCGATGGCCGGCTGGAGTACGTTGTAGGTTCCGGCCGAACCGCAACACAGATGCCCATCCGGCGGATCGACGACGGCGAACCCGGCGGCGGTCAGCAGCCGCCGCGGCAGGTCGTGGATCTTCTGGCCATGTTGCAGGGAACAGGCGGAGTGATAGGCGACTTTTATTCCGGCCAGGGCGGATGAACCTTCGACACCCAGCTCGCCCACGACTTCGCTCACATCCTTGGCCAGAACAGCAATCTTCGCGGCCTTCGCCGCCCAGAGCGGATCGCCGCGCAGCACATGTCCGTAATCCTTGAGCATCGTGCCGCAACCGGAGGCATTGGCGATCACGGCGTCGAGCCCGCCGCCTTCGATCGCCGCCGTCCAGGCCGCGACATTCCGGCGCGCCGCTTCCTTCGCCTCCGCCGCGCGGCCGAGATGATGAACCAGCGACCCGCAACATCCGGCACCCTTGGCCACCACCACCTCGCAGCCCAGTCGGGTCAGCAGGCGGATCGTCGATTCGTTGATTTGGGGGGCGAGCGCCTGCTGCACGCAGCCGGTCAGCAACGCCACGCGTTTGCGCTGTTTGCCGACGGCCGGGAAAATCCGCGGCCGGTCCATGACCGAGGGTGGCGCCGGCGCGCGGGCGAGTTTCAGCATCGCCGCGATCCGGCCGCGCGGCAGCAGAAGCGCCAACGGCTTCGCCAACGCGGCCGCCGCCAGCGCGATCCGCGCCAGCCCGGGGCGCGGCAGCACGAAGGCGAGCGTGGCGCGCAGGGCGCGGTCGGCGAAGGGCCGGCGATAGGTCTCCTCGATGCGGGCCCGCGCATTGTCGACGAGATGCATGTAATCGACGCCGGAAGGGCAGGTCGTCAGGCAGGACAAACAGGACAGGCATCGATCGACATGACGGACCAGAACCGGCGAGGCGTCCTTGCCGCCTTCGATCATGTCCTTGATCAGATAGATGCGCCCACGCGGCCCATCGAGTTCGTCCCCAAGCAGGGCATAGGTCGGGCAGGTCGCGTTGCAGAACCCGCAATGCACGCAGGTGCGGAGAATTTTTTCCGATTCCGCGAGGTCGGGATCGGCAAGCTGGGCAAGCGTGAAATGGGTTTGCATCGGCCGCTATCGATCCGCGACCATCCGGCCGGGGTTGAGGATGTGGAGGGGATCGAAGGCGTCCTTCACGCGCCGCGACAGCGCGGCCAGCGCCGGTTCCTGCGGCTCGAACACCGGAACGGCTTCGCGCACCGCCGCCGATGCGCGGATCAGCGTCGCATGGCCGCCGCAGCCGGCGATGGCGGCACGGATCGTCGGGGCGCCGGCATCGGCCTTTTCCGGCGCGGAAAGCCAGATCAAACCGCCGCCCCAATCGAGGTAGAAATAGGCTTCGAGGCTGTCGGCGAGGCTCAGGGCGACGGCGGCGCCTTGCGCCGGCGGCACGGAGATGCGCCAGATCATGTTTTCCCCGGCGACGAAATACGTCGCATCGCGGATGCCGCGCCAGAAGCGGCTCGAATTCATGCCGTGCAATTCCTCGATCGCACCGAAGGGGGCGAGCAATTCGCGGAGCGCGTCGTTGCGGGCGAGCGTGGACGCTTCCGTGCCCTCGACACGCAGGGCGACGACCGAGGTTCCCGGATCGACGACGCGGGCCACGCCCGTGACCCCCGCGATCGGCCGGGGCAGATAGGCGGCGCCGGACACGTCGTTGGGGCTGTTGAGCGCGGTCGCCATCGCCGCTACGGCTTTTTCCGCATTGAGGCCGAAGACCAGCACCGACCGCAGCTTCTCCGGCCGCGGCAGCACCTTCACCGAAACCTCCGTCAGCGCCGCCAGCGTGCCGTAGGAACCGGCCAGCAGCTTGCATAGATCATAACCGGTGACGTTTTTCACCACCCGCCCGCCGGCCTTGAAGATTTCGCCGCGACCGCTGACCGCCGCGACGCCCAGAAGATGATCGCGGGCGGCGCCGGATTTGATCCGCCGCGGCCCGGAAAGGTTGCAGGCGATGATGCCGCCCAGCGTCGCTTCGCCGGCCTCGGCTCCCCATATCGGCCCCCAATCCGGCGGCTCGAAGGCCAGTTCCTGATTGGCGGCGGTCAACATCGATTCGATTTCGGCGATCTTGGTTCCCGTGCCCGCGGTCAGCACCAGCTCCGCCGGCTCGTAATCGCGCACCCCGGCCAGCGCCGAAAGATCGAGCACATGGTCCGCGGCGACCGGCCGACCCAGATTGCGCTTGGTGCCGGCGCCGACAATTTCGAGCGCCACTTTGTCGGCGGCGGCCCAGGCGATGCCCTCGGCGGTTTCCTTGGCGTCGCGCGGTTTGATGAGTTTGCCCATGGTCAGAACCTCGGCAGTTCGGGGAAACGGGTAACACCGCGATGGATATGGACGCGCCCCATCTCCGCGCAGCGATGCAGCACCGGGAACACCTTGCCGGGATTGAGCAGCCCGCCCGGATCGAAGGCGCATTTCAACCGAAGCTGCTGATCGAGATCGACATCGGAGAACATGGTGCCCATCAAATCGCGTTTCTCGACGCCGACGCCATGTTCGCCGGTCAACACGCCGCCGACCGCGACGCACAGCTTCAGTATATCGGCGCCGAACGCCTCGGCCTTCTCCAGATCGCCGGGGCGATTGGCGTCGTAGAGGATCAGGGGATGAAGGTTGCCGTCGCCGGCGTGGAAGACGTTGGCGACGCGCAAGCCGTATCGCGTCGCCATCTCGGCCATGCGGGTCAGAACTTCGGCCAGCTTCTTGCGGGGAATCGTGCCGTCCATGCAGAAATAATCGGGCGAAATCCGACCGACCGCGGGAAACGCCGCCTTACGCCCGGCCCAGAATCGCGCCCGCTCCGCCTCGCTCGCGCTGGACCGCACCGAGACGGCTCCGGATTGGCGGGCGATCGCCTCGACCTTGCCGACCAGTTCGTCGACCTCGGCCAAGGTTCCGTCCAGCTCCACGATCAGCAGCGCCGCCACGTCGCGCGGGTAGCCGGCCTGGACGAAATCCTCGGCGGCGTGAATCGCCGGCCGGTCCATCATCTCCATGCCGGCGGGGATGATACCGTCGGCGATAATCGCGGCCACGCAAGCGCCCGCGGTTTCGTTGGCATCGAAGCCGAGCAGCAGCGCCCGCGCATGGGGCGGTTTGGGCAAGATGCGTACGGTCACTTCGATGATGACCCCAAGCAGGCCCTCCGACCCGGTCACAATTCCCATCAGATCGTAGCCGCCGGAATCGAAATGTTTGCCGCCCAGGCGCACGACCTCGCCATTCATCAGGACCATCTCGACGCCGAGCAGATTATTCGTCGTGAGCCCGTATTTGAGGCAGTGAACGCCGCCGGAATTTTCGGCGACATTGCCGCCGATCGAACAAGCGATTTGGCTGGACGGATCGGGCGCGTAATAAAAGCCCGCGCCCGCCACCGCCTGGGTGATGGCCAAATTGGTGACACCCGGCTGGGCGGTGACGCAGCGATTGGCAAAATCGATGTCGAGGATGCGGTTGAACTTGCCGAGTCCCAGCAACACGCCATCGGCCAGCGGCAGCGCCCCGCCCGACAGCGAGGTGCCGGCGCCGCGCGGCACGACCTTGATCCCCTCGCCATGGCAATAGGCGAGGACGCGGCTGACCTCGTCTGTGCTACGCGGCAGAACCACGAGCATCGGGCTTTGGCGGTATGCCGTGAGCGCGTCGCATTCATAGGCGCGGCGGGCATCTTCGGCGTCGATGACCGAGTCGATGGGCAGAATCCGGCGCAACGCCGCGGCGATGTCGGCGCGGCGGGCGATGACGCCGGAATCGGGCGTTGGCATCAACATGCCGGCTCGTTTAGCACTTTTCCATGGCCGGCCGAAGCTTCACACACATCCGTCCGCAACGTTATTGAGTCCGGCCGCGCGCCAAGCCATATAGATGCCTCCCTAACCTTGAAACGATCATGGCCGGCGATCTTCTCAAACTGCGCGTCAACCGCGTGACCCCCGAGGCGGAAGGGATCAACAGCTATGAGCTGGTCGATCCGACCGACGCGCTGTTGCCAGAATTCACGGCGGGCGCTCATCTGGACATCCACCTTCCCGGCGGCCTGATCCGTCAATATTCGATGTGCAACGACCCGGCGGAGGGCCATCGCTACGTCATCGCGGTGCAGCGCGAAGCGGCCGGGCGCGGCGGCTCGCGCATCATGTACGAAGAGATCAAACCCGGCGCCTTCCTCAAAACCAGCCGGCCGCTCAACAATTTCCCGCTGGCCGAGGGCGCCAACCGATACCTGCTCCTGGCCGGGGGCATCGGCATCACGCCGCTGCTCGCCATGGCGCGGCGGCTGCAACATCTCGGCCGCGCCTATGTGTTGCATTATTCCACGCGTGCGCCCGAGCGCACGGCTTTCCGCGAACTCCTGTCCCAGGCGCCGTTCAAGGATCGCGTCGTCTTCCACCACGATGGCGGCGATCCCAGCCGAGGGCTCGACATCAAATCGCTTCTCGCTCAACGCGCCGATGGGGCGGAGCTTTATTGCTGCGGGCCGATGCCGATGATGGAGGCGATCAAACAGGCCGCTTCGCATTGGCCGCCGGAAGCCCTGCATTACGAATATTTCGCCGCTGCCCCCAGCGTGGCGCCGGCCCAACCAACGGGGGCCTCCTATGTCCGCATCGCCAGCACCGGCGCCGTCCTGACCGTGCCACCGAACCGCAGCATGCTCGATGTGGTTCGCGACGCCGGATTCTATGTCGAGAGTTCCTGCGAGGAGGGAATCTGCGGCACCTGCGCCACCAACTACCTCGATGGCGAGCCGGAGCATCGCGATCAAGCCATGACCGCGATCGACAAGCAGAAATTCAAGTTGGTGATGATTTGCTGCGCGCGGGTCAAACCCGGCAGCATCCTGACGCTCAACCTATAGGCCAAAAACGGAAAAGGCGGGACATCGGCCCGCCTTCCTCAAACCCAAACGCGCGGCTGGCCTATCCTTGGCGAGCCTTGAAACGCGGATTGGTCTTGTTGATGACATAGACGCGCCCACGGCGGCGCACCACGCGGCAGTTCTTGTGCCGCTTCTTGGCCGTTTTCAGGGAATTGATGACCTTCATGATACGTTCCTCGCGCGAAGGTCGCGACCATAGTGGCAGACCGGGGCCGGTGTCAACGCACGAAAGGCGGGATTGGTCGTGATTCTCCTTTGCCGCCGCGGCGGACCCCTCTTGAGCGGGGGGGCGGACGGGAGTAGTCGTTGGGCGGGTTGCCAGGGATTTTAGCCATGGGCCAGGCCAAACACGATCGTTACCCGCGATTCCCCACACGGCGGGCAATCTTGCGCGCCGGCATGGGCGCCATCGGGGCGACCGCGTTTGGCGTGGCGGGCAGGCAGGCCCAAACCACCCCCGCAAGCGCCGAGGCCCGGCTGCGCGCATGGCTGGGCGGGGTCGCGCCGAAACGCGGCCGGGTGTCTATCGAAATGCCGCAATTGATCGATAACGGCAATTCGGTGGAAATCACCGTCGCCGTCGACAGCGCGATGACCGCGATCGATCACGTGCGGGCGATCTTCGTGGTCGCCGAAGGCAACCCCAACCCCGAGGTCGCGGCCTATTACCTGGGGCCGCAATCCGGACGGGCGAAGCTCACCACACGCATCCGTCTCGCCCAGAGCCAGACCATCCAGGTCGCCGCGCTGATGGGCGACGGCTCGGCCTGGATCGCCGCGGCCGAGGTCGCGGTCACGATTGGCGGTTGCGGCGCCCCCGGCGCCCCCGCGGTCGAGCGGCCGGCGGAGCGGCCGAAGATGGCGGCCGCCCGCGTGCGGGTGCCGCCGCTCGCCCGCGGCGGCGAGGTTGTCGAAATCCGCACGCTGATCGAACACGACATGGAATCGGGGCTGCGCATCGATATGGCGGGGCAGGTGATCCCGCGCCTGATCGTCAACCGCTTCGTTTGTTCGCAGGGCGGCAAGGAGATCGTCCGCGCCGAGTATTTTTCGGCAATCGCGGCCAATCCTTACCTGACGTTTTTCATGCGCGCGGCGGCCTCCGGCCCGGTCGATTTCCTATGGGCCGACGAAAAGGGACAGGTGCACGAGGAACGGGCGAATATCGTCGTTGCGTAAACGATTGGTAGCACTGTCCAGCAGATGGAGGATAAAAGTGACCGAGAAGGCGTGGGACACTTCGACGCCGCCGATCTACGGTTGCCTCACAGGAATCGAACTGCCAAACGACAGGGTCGAGGTTTTGCCGGGCATCGCGCTCAGACGTGTCTATGTCGATACATTTGGCGCTACCATGATGGCATTTGCACCCCCGCCAACGCCGAAGTCGCCCCATCCGGCGCCGTGGGCCGCAGTGCGCGGAGGTTTCATATTTGAAGGTCGGGTCCAAGTCGAGCTTACGGACATGAGTGGCTGTGATGGGTTGACCCCGTCAGTGGCAATTTGGCTCGTTGCGGCTGTCCTACGGCTTCGCATACAAACACCGATCCGGCTCGCCGTAATAGGAAACATGCCATTCGACTCGATAGGGCATCGCGTCCAGGAAATGCAAGCCGTTGCATTCGAGAGCGCGTCACATCAGATTGGAGCTTTCACAGCTATGCGCATCGAAGCCGGCGAGAAGGAGCTTTCATGGTTGAGCGATATGTTGCCGGTAGCAGCGCGGCTATATCACGATGAACGCTTCTTTCGAGCCTTCTCCGTCTACGATCAGGCCCAATGGACCCCGACACCGGAAATGGGGACAGTCCTTGTTTGGACGGCTATTGAGATACTGTTCGACCTCGCTGGCGAACGGGAGAAGACAAAGGTTATCTGCAGGGCGCTGTCTGATTACATAGGGGTGGACGAATCCGACCGGGACCGCGCATATCAGGTGATACAGAAATTGTACTACAAGCGAGGGCAGACGGTACACGCAGGCCGTGGCATGGACTCGCAGGATGTAATCCAGTCTTTTCGCCTCGCGAGTTGCGCGTTCCAGCGGGTCCTTATCGAGGGCAAGCTACCCCCGCCTCGCAGAGAGACTATTCATTAGTCAAGTTCCAGATGAACTGGGCCTCCTTTCGTTAAATGCGAACGCCCGCTCCGCGCCAGAAGCGGAAATTCAAACTGAGACACGACCGAACGATTCGCCGTCTGGTCCACCTTGTGGCAAATGTGCGTTTATGGGAACCGATCCTAGGGGAGGAAAATCATGAAACCTAGAGCAATGGCAGCCGCGCTTCTCGCAGCTTGCGCCGTTCTGTGGGGACCAAGCTCGGCCGAGGCCCAGGATGCCAATCCCGTGCTGCTCGCGCTTTCCTGCGCCGGCTGCCACGGCCCGGAGGGCCGCAGCCCGGGTTCGATCCCGACTTTGTGGGGCCGGACCGCCGCCAACGTTCTCGAATCCCTGGCCGGCTTCAAGAGCGGGCAACGCGCCTCCACGGTCATGGGCCGCATCGCCAAGGGATATACCGACACCGAACTCGAAGCCGTGGCCCGTTATTGGGCCCAGCCTGCGCGTTAGAACCGGGAGGGAGGCAAGGTTATGACCAAGAGTAACGTTCATGGATTGTCCCGCCGCCGCTTCGTGGCTGGCGCCGCCGCCGGGATCGGTTTGGCCGGTTTTTCGCGGCCGGTGCGCGCCCAGGCCGCGCCGCGCGTGGTTGTCATCGGTGGCGGCTTCGGCGGGGCGACCGCGGCCAAATATGTCCGCATGTTCGATCCCGCCATCCAGGTGACCATGATCGATCCGGCCCGCAGCCACATCACCTGCCCTTTCAGCAACTACGTGCTGGCCGGGTTCCGCACGATGGATTCGATTACCCACAGTTTCATCAACCTGCGCGCCAACGGGGTCACGCAGGTGTTGGGCACGGCGACCGTCATCGACCCCGTGGCCAAGACGGTGCGGCTGGCGGTGGGCGATCCCATTCCCTACGACCGGCTGATCGTCTCGCCCGGCATCGATCTGCGCTTCGATGCCGTTCCCGGTTATGACGAAGCGGCCAGCGAAAAAATCCCCCATGCCTGGAAGGCGGGGGCGCAAACGGTTCTCCTGCGCCAGCAACTCGAATCCATGCGCGACGGCGGCGTTGTTCTTATGTCGGTGCCCGGCAATCCCTATCGCTGCCCGCCCGGCCCCTATGAACGCGCCGCCATGATCGCCCATTACCTGAAGGCAGCCAAACCGCGCTCGAAAATCTTGATCCTCGATTCCAAGGAGATGTTTTCGAAACAGCCTTTGTTCCAGGATGGCTGGAAGGCGCTGTACGGCGACATGATCGAATGGGTTCCGGCCAGCAAGGACGGCATCGTCAAACGCGTCGATGCCGGCGCCATGACGCTGCATACCGATTTCGCCCAGCACAAGGGCGACGTGATCAATTTCATCGCGCCGCAATGGGCCGGCGCCATCGCGCGCAGCGCCGGGCTGACCAACCAAACCGGTTTTTGCCCGGTCGATCCGGTGACATTCGAATCGACGGTTCATCGCGGGATCCACGTCATCGGCGATTCCAGCATCGCCGGCGCCCTGCCGAAATCCGGCTTCGCGGCCAATAGCGAAGGCAAGGTCTGCGCCATGGCCGTGGTCAACTTGTTGAAGGGCAAGCCGGCGGAAGCACCGACTTACGTCAACACCTGCTACAGCCTGGTCGGTCCCGACTACGGCATCAGCGTCGCCGGCGTTTACAAACCGGGACCGCAGGGCATCGTCGAAGTGCCCAATTCGGGCGGCACCAGCCCGCGCGAAGCCCCGCTCGACGCGCGCAAGGCCGAGGCCGTGTTCGCCGAAGGCTGGTATCGCAGCATCACCGCCGACATCTATGGCTAACACCGACTATCGCGAGATCCTGGGTCGCCGCGGGCGACTCAGGACCCGCGAAGTCGGTACAGAATCCGGAGCTTGGATCGGCCAGGGATGACACGCCGCGGCGGAAATATCGACGCGTTGGTCGCCCTGGGACGAAGCCTGCTCGGCACGGCCGCGGAATACGCCGCCGATTTTCTCGACCGCAGCGTCGCGCACGGCGTCAGCCTCGGCATCACCGGTCTGTCGCGCGCCGGCAAGACGGTGCTGACCACCGCGCTGGCCCATAACCTGTTGCTGCCGCACGAGGCCGCCCGGCAAAGGCTCCCGCTGTTCCGGGCCATGCAGGATGGGCGTATCCGCGCGACGCACCATCTGCCGCCCCGGCGTTACGCGGCCTTTCCCCTGACCGAGACGCTGGACGCGTTGTGCGGCCAGGAGCCGCGTTGGCCGCGGCCGACGACGGGATTGCGCGAGTTGCGTCTCGCCATCGACTATCGTCCGCGCGCCATGCTGCTGTCGCGGATCGCGGAGAATGCAAGACTTACACTCGACATCGTCGATTATCCCGGCGAGTGGCTGCTCGACCTGCCGCTCCTTGGTGGCGATTACGCGGCCTGGTCGGCGGAGATCAGGAAGCTTTGCTACGCCGAGCCGCGCGCTAGCGCCGCGGCGGAATGGCGGGCGTTGTGGGCGCCGCTCGAATCGGCATGGGAAAAACCCGACGATGCGGATTTGCGCGGCCGGGCCTGCGACGCCTATCGGCGTTTTCTCCTG